>CBFDCX010000006.1:0-19869 GCA_965603415.1 uncultured bacterium | reverse complement strand
GCGATAGAGATTACTTCTTTGTTACAGCTTATAATTTCTGGACTGTATGGATGGCGTTCGGTTCAATTGCTCTGATAGATTTTTTCCGGAAAAAAGGAAAAACATTAACTTATATTGCTGCGGCAATTGTGATAGCACTTCCAGTTTTTAATTTTGCTTCAAATTATTTTATACATAACCGTTCGCGCGAATACATTGCTCTGGATTACGGACAAAACATCTTGAACAGTGTAGAAGAAAATGCTATTATTTTCACGAATGGTGATAATGATACTTTTCCCGTGTGGTATGCACAGGCTGTTTACGATCCTGCAGCGATAGAATATATTCCACCTACCGAAACCGGGTCGATCAAAGATATTGAAAACTCGATTTCTCATCAAAAGATAATTCAAACAGAAACCACCAGAAAGATACTGAAAAAAGCAATGGATTTTAAAAATGATCAATGCAAAGGCATTAGAAAAGATATAACAATAGCAAATTTGAGCTTACTGAACACTCCCTGGTACATAAAACAAATTCGCGATCATGAAGGAGTTGAATTCAATATCCCCGAGAAGCATATCGATCTATGTCAGGATAATCCGTCGTCTGTACTCTATCCTAAACAAGTTCCCAGGGATACTCCACTCACTATAAAAGGAGTGGATGAGAACGATAAGTTCACTGTTGTTTTCACAAAAGGCACTATTCTTTATGTAAAAGACCTGGCAGTAATCCAGATAATTAAAGATAATTACGGTAAACGACCGATATATTTTGCTGTAACTGCTCCAGATGCTGTAGGTTTTGAAGAACATCTGAGAAATGAAGGAATGGTAGACCGCCTGGTTGCTTCCAAGGGAAACGATCAATTCAACATGAAAAAACTGGTTACAAATATTGACTCTGTTTATTCCTACCGGGGTATTATGGATGATACGATCTACAAAGATACTAATATGAGACGATTACTGAATAATTATGGTGCTGCCTTTATGCGGACATCCCAGTATGCTCACACTCAGAAAGATTATGATATTGCTATAAAATATATGCGTAAAGCAATCGATTTTGTTGATAGTAAAAATAGATTCTATTTTGGACTTTCCCGACTTTATATGGAAGCAGCATTTCATTATCTGGAAAAAGATCTTGTAGATATGGCATTCGAATACCTTGAAAATGCCATTTATTATAATAGAACGAATGAAGATCTTGTACAAGTGATCTTTCAGGCATCTGTTTATTCCGAAGCTTATGAGAAGGGAATTTTACTTCTGGAAAAAATAAAACCTTATCAGGACTCTATTACAGTGGATACAATTATCGAAAGACTTGAACAGATGAAAAGCTGATCATTTAGAATAAATGAAAAGAGAAATATTCATCAAGGGAGCACGAGAACACAATCTGAAGAATATCGATGTAAGAATTCCACGTAATAAGTTGATCGTAATAACGGGTGTTTCCGGTTCTGGGAAATCATCGCTGGCTTTTGATACATTATATGCTGAGGGACAACGAAGATATGTGGAATCTCTTTCTGCCTATGCCCGGCAATTTCTGGGTCAAATGGAAAAACCCAAAATTGACTACATCGAAGGTTTGTCTCCTGCTATTTCCATCGAGCAGAAATCAGCCAGCAAAAATCCGCGTTCTACCGTGGGGACCGTTACAGAAATCTATGATTACCTGAGAGTGCTATTTGCCCGGATCGGGAAGCAGTATTGTCATATCTGCGGAAAACCGGTAGGATCACAAACTACAGATCAATTGGTAGATCATATTCTTGGGAATAAAGCAGGTACTCGTCTGCAGATTTTAGCTCCTATTGTTCAAAATCGTAAAGGTGAACATAAAGAAGAATTGGATGAAGCACGTAACGAAGGATTTGTACGAGTTAAGATCAATGGTGTGATGCGTGAACTTTCCGAGGAAATTAATCTGGATAAAAAAAGCAAACACAGCATCGATATCGTTATCGACAGGTTGGTGATAAAAGAAGGCATTAGCAGCAGGTTGATGGATTCTGTAGAAACAGCGCTTCGTTTAACTGACGGTTTTTTGAAAGTGGATTTTGTAGATGAAGATCGTAACGAGATCCTTTCAGAAGCTAATTCCTGTACAGATTGCGGTATTGGTTTTCCTGACCTTACACCGCAGCATTTTTCTTTTAACAGCCCTCTGGGGATGTGTAAATCCTGTAATGGGCTGGGAACAAAAATGGAGTTCGATCCTGACCTTATAATACCTGATAAGAGACTTTCCATTATGCAGGGAGCTGTGGTTCACTGGGGTGTTTTGGAAAAGAAAAAAACTGGCTGGCAGAATAAGAAACTCATCGCAATTTCCCGCGAATATGACTTCTCTTTGAATACTCCCTGGAAAGATCTTTCCGAAGATATAAAAAATCTTTTATTATTCGGCTCGCGTGGACGCAGAATAAAGTTCGAATGGAGTTCCTACAGTGGTTCAGGAACGTTCTATTCCAATTATGAAGGGATTATTCCCACTCTGCGTAGACGCATGAATGAGACAAAATCGGAATATATGCGCAGGTATTATCTGCAATATATTGGTAATAAACCCTGCCCGGATTGTGAAGGAAAGAAATTGAGAAAAGAATCTCTGGCTGTGAAGATAACCGGTATAACAATTGATGATATTGTTTGGATGTCCATATCACAGGCAATCGATTTCTTTTCTAACCTGAAATTGACCGGAAATGAAAAGATCATTGCAGAAGAAGTTTTGAAGGAGATCAAGAACAGGTTATCTTTCCTGGTAAATGTAGGTTTACACTATCTCACTTTGGAAAGGAAGGCTCCTTCATTATCCGGTGGTGAATCACAACGAATACGGCTGGCAAGCCAGATAGGCAGCAGCCTGGTAGGTGTAATGTACATTCTGGATGAACCCAGTATCGGTCTTCATCAACGTGATAATCGCAGATTGATAAATATGCTGATTCATCTGAGAGATCTGGGTAATACGGTTATTGTGGTGGAACATGATGAAGAGATGATGCGCTCTTCCGACCAGATAATAGATTTTGGACCAAAAGCTGGTATTTATGGCGGGGAGATTATTTTTCAGGGTAAAGTAGAATCCCTTATCAAATCTGCAAGATCATTAACCGGAAAGTATCTTTCAGGTAAACTTAACATAGATTTTCCTGCACATAGATTAAAACCTGATCTGAGAATACTGAAAATAAATAGCGCAAGACAGAATAATCTGAAAAATATCGACGTTGAAATTCCGGTTGGTCTGTTCACCTGTGTTGCGGGTGTTTCCGGTTCAGGTAAAAGTTCTCTCATCAACCAGATTCTCTTCCCCGCACTGGCACGTAAACTTAACAAATCGAGCATTAAACAGGGGAAATACAGCAGCATAGAAGGTTTTGATCATTTTGACAAAGTAATAAACATAGATCAGCAGCCAATTGGCAGAACACCCAGATCAAATCCTGCTACATATATTAAACTTTTTGACCCAATCAGAAATCTATTTGCCCAGCTTCCGGGTTCAAAACTGAGAGGTTATAAACCCGGTAGATTCTCTTTTAATGTAAAGGGCGGACGCTGCGAAGCATGTGGTGGAGCCGGTGTAAAACAGATCGAAATGCACTTCCTGCCCGATATTTATGTAACCTGTGAAGTGTGCAAGGGAAAAAGATACAATAAAGAGACCCTGGCAATCAAATACAAAAGTAAGCATATTTCCGATATCCTCGATCTCGATGTGCAGGAAGCAAAAGAACTTTTTGCCAACGTTCCCAAAATAGCAAAGAAACTGCAGACTCTGCATGAAGTAGGATTGGAATATATTAAATTGGGACAAGCTTCCACAACCCTATCGGGAGGTGAAGCTCAAAGAATAAAACTCTCACGCGAACTCAGTAAGACAAGTACAGGACAAACGCTTTACATATTAGATGAGCCTACCACAGGGCTTCATTTTGACGATATTAAGAAACTTTTGAAAGTTCTGCAGAAACTCGTTTCGATGGGCAATACGGTTATAGTGATCGAGCATAACCTGGATGTTATCAAATGTGCCGATCATATCATAGATCTTGGTCCAGAAGGTGGTGATGAAGGTGGAAAAGTTATTGCCACAGGAACACCTGAAGAAATTGTAAAAAATAAAAACTCTTTTACAGGACAACACCTCAAACATTATTTGGAATCAAAAAAGGAGAATGAATGAAATTACAAGAAGAAATATTAAAGTTATGGGACAAAAATAAATATGTGGAACATGATAGACAGGTTTTCGATAATTTCAAGAAAGCTTTGAACAGCGGCGAAATCCGTGCTGCGGAATGCATCGACGGAAAATGGCATACAAACGATTGGGTGAAGAAAGGAATTCTGGTCGGCTTTCGGATGGGCAAGATCATTCCGGTGGGTAAATTCTATGATAAAGACACCTATCCCCTGCAGGATATTTCTAAGAAAGACGATATCCGTCTTGTACCTGGTGGCTCATCTATTCGCGATGGAGCTTTTATTGGTAGGAATGTCGTGATGATGCCTCCGATGTACATTAATGTGGGTGCTTATGTAGATGATGGTGCCATGATCGATTCTCATGCTCTGGTGGGTACTTGTGCGCAGGTTGGAAAGAATGTTCATCTCAGCGCTGCTTCCCAGCTTGGCGGCGTTCTGGAACCTGTGGGAGCAAACCCTGTAATCATAGAAGATGATGTGTTCATCGGTGGGAATTGCGGACTTTACGAAGGGATTGTTGTTAAAAGAAAAGCTATTATTGCTGCTGGGGTTATCATTACATCCGGCACTCCAGTTTACGATGCGGTTCACAAAAGATACATCAAAAAAGAAAAAAACATGCCGCTCATTATTCCGGAAAATGCAGTGGTAGTATCAGGAACACGTCCATTGAAAACTGATCAAGAAATTTCCATTTATTGTCCCATAATCATAAAATATCGCGATGTCAAAAGCGATAATTCCGTGATATTGGAAACCGAGCTTCGTTAAACAATTAAAATGATCTCCACCAGATTAGAGAACGCAGAGATCTCGCTGATAAGAAAACTTATTAATAAAGCTCCCGAAAACGCTATAAATCTGGGCTTGGGAGAGATCCAATTTTCTACTCCAAGACTTCTATTGGATCACGCTGAAGAAGTTCTGCGTGATAGTAGAATACGCTATACACCGAATGCCGGTTTACCGGAACTTTGTGAAGCAATAGCCCGATATTACAATAGCTCCTATGCAGAAAACATTTGTGTTACTGTTGGTGCCGAAGAGGCTATATTTGCTACTTTGTTCTCTTATCTTGATCCTGGAGATGAAGTGCTAATCGCAGATCCTTCCTACTTGGCTTACAAAACCATCATAGAAATAATTGGCGGTGTGCCAATTTATTTTGACCTTGATCCCAAAAATGATTTCAAATTAGATAAAAATTCATTTCTTTCCAATATTTCAGATGCAACGAAAATGGTGATCTTAAATAATCCTTCCAATCCACTAGGTATTAGTTTTAGCGAGGATGAAATTGAGTATATTGTTGAAACATGTTTTCAAAAGAATATTATGATCGTTGTGGATGAAGTGTACCGGGATTTATCCCTGCAAAAAAGACCGGATTCTCTATTTGAAAGAAATGGAAATATCATCGTTATTTCCGGGCTTTCAAAATCTCATTGTATGACGGGCTGGCGAATCGGCTGGGTAATCTCGAATAAACCGGAATTAATAAAACCCATCATTACAGCTCATCAATATATCTGTACCTGCGCACCATTTATCTCACAGAAAGTTGCTGTAAAAGCTTTATCCGCAGAAGGATTGAAATCAATCGAAGAGATCAAGAGCAAGTTAAGTTTCAATAGAGATTTCATAATAAAAAAAATTAAATCATGTTCACAAAATATCTATATTTTACCTAATGCATCTCATCCATTTTTATTCGTTAATTTGCAATTGAACGACCTACTTTTTGCTGAGAGGTTATGCGCATCGGGAGTGATTGTAGTGCCTGGTTGCGCATTTGGGAATAAAGGAAAAGGCTGGCTCAGAATAAATTACGGAATAGAAACCAAATTGCTTGAACAAGGTATTGATTTCTTCTTAAGAAGTTTAATAAAATAAAATTAAATTGACTAAAATTACATAATTAATAATTTTCTTGCCGAGGTTTTAAAATGAAGAAATTTAATATTCTGCTGTTGTTGCTTTTTTTTATGAATTCATTGAATTCAATAAGCAGAATAGATAAGCTTGAAAAGAAACTCAAAACAGTTGTTGCAGAAGAAAAGATCAAAACTCTCAATTCTCTTTCTGTGGAATACAGGTATATTAATCCCGATAAATCTATTGAATATGGTAATGATGCATTAGCTCTTGCCTTAAAGTACAAAGATAACAAACAAAAATGCATAGCTTACGATAATATAGCCACAGCAAATGCAATTCTTGGTAAATATGATCAATCACTTAAATATTATTTATTTTCTCTTGAATCTGCCGAACAGCACGGAGATGTAGATGCAATAATTAACGATTTGGAAAAAATTGCTGATGTTTATAATAACTGGGAAAAATATGAAGAAGCAATAGAATATTATAATAAACTAATGAAAATTTTCGAATTCCGCAAAGATAAAGAGAGCATTGCAAGAACTTTTAATAATATTGGAAAAGTCCATAAAAAATCGGGTAATTTAAATAAAGCATATGAGTTTTTTTTAAGAGCGATCAAATTTGAAGAAGAAAACGTCCATGTTCTACTACGTGATGACTACCTGCATTATTCCGAAGTGTATGCTGCAATTGGTAACGATGATAAAGCCCTGGAATTTTACAAATTATATACTACCATGAAAGACACTATAGAAAGCGCATTAAGTTCTCAGAAAATAGAAATTATGCAAAAAAGATACGATGAAGAAAAAAAACAACGCGAAATAGAAATTCTAATGAAAGATAAAGAAATTAGCGAGTTGGAATTGCGACAACTTACATTGGAAAAAGAAAAGAATGAGAAAGAGTTGATTGCACTAAGACGAAACCAGCAAATTGAAATGTTAAAAAAAGACAACGCAATTCGTGACTTGGAATTAAAACAGGCCCGTTATGAGAAAGATGAAATTAAAGAAAAAGTAGAAACTTACAAAAAAGACAAAGAAATAAATGAATTGGAACTAGAAAAAATTGAATTAGAAGTTTCCAAACAAAAGACTCTACAAAGTCTCTATTTTTTAATAGGATTTTTGCTTTTAATTTCTGCCCTGTTTGGTTTTTACCAAGCTCATTCTCGAAATGCTGCAAATAAAGAACTTGCAAAAGTAAATTCAAAACTGGCCGAGGCCAACTCTAAACTGGAACTGATAGCTAAAACAGATCCACTTACAAACCTTTCAAACCGTAGGGATATGATCGAAAAAATTGAAAATGAACAGAAAAGATTCGGCAGAAACGGTAAATCATTTGTATTGGTGATGTCTGATATAGATGGCTTTAAATCTGTTAATGACAAATACGGACATGATGGTGGTGATTTTGTTCTGGAATCACTGGCAAAACTTATGCAATCAGTAGTTAGAAAGCAAGATGTTGTAGGTCGCTGGGGAGGCGAAGAATTTCTTATTCTGCTGCCTGAAACCAAATTGGAAGGTGGCAGGGCACTGGCAGAAAAAATACGGAAAAATATCTCTGTCACACCTTATGTTTTCAGCGACAAAAAAATACCCATAACTATGACTTTTGGTGTTAGTGTCTATAACATAGCTATGGATATCGACATTTGCATTAAGAAAGCAGACGAAGCACTTTATAGAGGAAAGAAACGCGGTAAAAACTGCGTTGTTATTTCCAAACCAGATGAAGAGGAACAAAGCTCTACAAAGATTGATGTCGACAGTTTTTCATCGGGTTAGTTATTATTTTTTTTTAAACATCCGGAGATGTTGTGAAACAAGTTTTTGTTATATTAATTTGCTTATTTTTTATTAATCAATTATTTTGCGTCCAGAATTCCCAAGAAATATTAAAAAAAATATCTCAATCATCACAAGATGTAAAACTCAGCTTATTGAAAGAATTGTCTTCTTGTTACCCGGAATTGTCACTTGATGAATGTATTCAATATGGCAATGAGGCATTGGAACTATCCATACAAGTAAATGATGTAAAATCTAAAGCAGAAATATTTCTCATATTGGCTAATTTGTATGATCAAAAAAAAAATCACGAACGTTCAGCATACTTTTATAGCAAATACATCACTTTGAAAGATTCACTGTTTTATCTTGAATTCGAACATGAACAACAACAGATACGAAGACAGATATTCTTAAGAAATTCCTTTATGATTGCATTTCTGGTACTATTTAATATTGCTTTCATCATTTATATTCGTTATCGTTCACAGGCGAAAGCACGCGACAAATTAGAATATACACATGAACAGTTGAAGGAAATTGCCCGAACAGATCCATTAACCGAACTTTCAAATCGCAGGGATATTATAGAGAAAATACAATATGAGCAAATTCGTTTTGAAAGAAGTAAAAATCCTTTTGTAATCATAATTGGAGATCTGGATTTTTTTAAATCGATAAACGATATATACGGTCATGATTGTGGTGATTATGTTCTGAAAGAAATTGCGCAAATAATGCGTTCTACTGTAAGAAAGCAAGATATAGTAGGCCGCTGGGGTGGTGAAGAATTTATTTTTTTACTGCCAGAAACACCACTTGAAGGTGGTAAGATAGCTGCAGAAAAGGTCAGAAATAAAATTGAAAAATCTAATTTAAAATATAATAATGATCTATTATCAGTTACAATTACTTTCGGAGTGAGTGTATACAATAGTATTATGGACATTGATGATTGTATAAAAAAAGCAGATCAGGCACTTTACAGTGGAAAACATAAAGGTAGAAATTGTGTTGTCGCCTTAAAACCAGAAGATATTATTATTGGTTAAATTATAGGTTACATTGTAATCCCGAGTTGTTGATAAAATTATTTACATGTTATCTAACAAAGTATTAAAATATTCAAATTTGACGTGGTTAGTATCCATTTACCTAAATCTTGTTCTACTCAAAATAGTAAATAGCTTTTATAGGATCTATCTTGGAAGCTTTGATAGCAGGATATAATCCTGATATCACTCCAATAAAAACCGAAAAGGCAATTCCTACCAGCACACCTTCCACCGGCATGGCAAATTTGGATTTTAGAGCCATTGTTAAAGCTTTTACCAGGAAAGATGAAAAAAATATTCCGACAAATGCACCGATCAAGGCAAGAACTATGGATTCTGCCAGGAAAAGAATAAAAATATCTTTATCAGTAGCACCAATACTTTTTCTTATCCCGATCTCCATCATACGCTCATTTATGGAAATGAGTAAGGTGCTGAATAACCCGATCCCCCCTACTATCAATGAGATAGAAGCAATTGCAGATAATGTGATATTCCACTTTTTCATCATCTCATTTATCTCTTCGGTTATTTTTAAGAGCAATGCCCCTACATCATTGAAAGAAAAATCATGCGCCATTTTATGTTTGGCAAGTAACTTCTGCCGGGTAGTGGTTTTCATGTTAGCAAATGTTTTATCATTTTCAGATTGAAGATAAATATAGTCAATGGCATTATCGGAACGTAGATAACGAGCACCAGTAGAAAGCGGGATATAGACAGCTTCCAGGTCGTTATGGCGTTCCCATTTGTTAAAATTCATTCCAGCTTGGTTTAGTTCGTCTTTGTTTATAACACCTATAATCTTGTATCTATTACGACCTATAGTTATTATTTTGTCATGAGTTTTTTCATCTTTAAAATATTTTTCTACAAAATAATATCCTACAACACATACTTTAATTGCATTTGATTCTTCATATTGGTTGAAATATCTGCCGGTTTTTAACTTATATGTTTTGCTTAAAAAGAAGTCGTTATTGGTAGCTTTTAAACGAACATTTTCCTGCCTTTTCTCTAAGAATAATTTTTCATAGGAACTGATATAACCATAAATGTAACGGGATGAGACATCGTTTTTCAACATTGTATAATCAGAAAACGTGATCGGTTTTGTTTCTCTATTGATATAACGAAATCTTAATCTTCTACTGGAAAAACGTGTTTCATTGCTGGAGGGATAAACGATGATAGAATTATTCCAGCCCATTTCCTCCATTTTTTCATTTATCATAGATTTAAGACCATAAACTGTTGAGAACATGGTAACCACAGCAAATACACCTATGATGATACCCAGTAATGTCAAAAATGATCTCAATTTGTGAGTAAAAATATTTTGAAAACTGCTACCGATACTTTCAAAAAAATACATCTAAAAAACTTCCTCTTCGCATTGAGGGCATTTTTTAAAATTTCCTTTTGTTTTGGTTTTTCGTTCTTCAAGGTAGTAATTGCCGCATTTGGGACAGGATAATGCTATAGGTTTAAAATTTGTAATGAATTTACATTCGGGGTAGTTTGTACAGGAGAAAAAATATTTACCTTTTTCATTACGTTTCTCCGTGATCTCACCATCTTTACATTCGGGGCATTTTATTCCAAGGGTGAACGGTTTGGTAAATTTGCATTTCGGGTAGTTTGAGCAGGCAACGAACTTACCGTATCTTCCTTCTTTAAGAACAAGGGCAGAACCACATTTCGGGCATTTCTCTTCCAGTTTTTGGGATTCAACAATTGTGACCTGACCGTCATCACTGCGAGAGAAATTCTTGATATTTTTGCATTCAGGAAAATTTGAACATGCAAGGAATTGCCCGTTTTTTCCCCATTTAATGATCATTTTACTACCGCATTTTTCACATTTGATATTAGTATCTTCGCTTATTTTTTCTTTGATTTCTTTGTAATTAATTTTACCTATCAATTTCTGAATAGAATCATAATATCCCGAAAGCAGGTTTTGCCTGTCCACTTCGCCATATTCGATCTTATCGAGACTATTTTCCATGTTGGCAGTGAATTGTACATTGAAAAACTCATCGAAATTTGAGATGAGAAATTTATAAACTGCCATTCCCAACTGTGTTGGATGAAATATCCTGGCTTTTAATTCAACGTATTTTCTCAATCGTATTGTATTGGTAATTGTAGCATAAGTGGAAGGTCTGCCGATACCTTTAGATTCGAGTTCTTTGATAAGAGTCGCTTCGGTAAATCTTGCAGGTGGTTTTGTAAATAATTGTATCCCATCAATTTTCTTCAATTGCAATACATCATCGATTTTATAATCCTTGTCGATCTTTTCGCCCAATATAACTTTATAATGTGGATATACTTCCAGGAAACCTTTCTCAATAATTGTTCCGCCATTAGCTGTGAAAAGGGCTTTCCCGATCGATATTTCAAGGTTCTTCATATCTACCAGGAGCGGAACCATCTGAGTGGCAATAAATCTTTGCCAGATGAGTGTATAAAGTCGTAATTGGTCTTTTGACAAATATTGTCTGATACTTTCCGGTGTTTGGAAAGGATTTGTTGGTCGAATCGCTTCGTGAGCATCCTGAGCTTTATTTTTATTTTTATAAAAACGTGTGGTTGTGTTCAGTTTTTCCTCACCAAAACGTTCCTTAATAAGTTTACGAGCAAAATTGACAGCCTGACTGGAAACTCTTAGAGAGTCGGTTCTCATATAAGTTATCAAACCAACAGTTTCTCCCCCCAGGTCTATACCTTCGTATAATTGCTGTGCCTGCTGCATGGTCTTTTTGGCAGAAAAAATAAGCAGGCGTGAAGCATCCTGCTGGAGTGTGCTGGTTATAAAGGGAGGAAGCGGATGAGATTTCTTTTGGATATTGGTTAATTTGAAAAGAATAAATTCACTATCTTTAATGCTTTTGAGAATTTCGTCTGTTTTTACTTTGTCTGTGATCTGAATTTTTTTCCCATCCCATTTCTGTAATGTTGCTTTAAATGAGGGAAGATCGTTTTTGTATAACAATGCTTCTATATTCCAGTATTCCTGGGGTTCAAATTTCTGGATATCTTCTTCTCTGTCGCAGATCAACCGCAATGCAACAGACTGCACCCTGCCGGCACTCAGGTTCTTTGTGATTATCTTCCATAAAAGCGGACTAATGTTATATCCCACTATCCTGTCCAGAATCCTGCGAGCTTGTTGAGATTCTACCTTTTGATCATCAATCTTACCGGGGTTTTCCATAGCTTGCTGAATGGCATTTCGTGTAATTTCATTGAAAACTATTCTGTGCACAGGCTTATCTTTTATTTCGTTTTTTAAAACCTGAACCAGATGCCAGGCAATAGCCTCTCCCTCACGGTCGTGGTCTGAAGCCAGATAAATGCTGTCTGCATTGGAAGCAGCTTTTTTTAATTCCGAAATAATTTTCTTTTTATCTGGATCAACAACGTATTCTGCAGTGAAATTATTCTTAACATCTACACCAAAGCTTTTTGTGGGTAGATCGCGAACATGACCCATTGAAGCTTTGATGTTATACTTATTATATAGAAACTTACCAATAGTTTTTGCCTTGGCGGGAGATTCTACAATTATTAAACCTTTTCCCATAATCACCTAATTAATCTCATCATCAAATTCTATTTCGCTATCCTGAACAAAGAAAGCATCAAGTAAATCTTTTACCGTTATTTCTCCTTTACCGGAAAAAACGATATAATTAACGATATCATCCATCATTACTCTGTCGATCCTCTTACGCATGAACAGGTTCAACTGCATCGAGAGAGTTATGATTCTTTCAAACATCTGTCTGTCGATCGATTTCAAACTTAGAAGATGGACAAGATAGCCAAATGCTTCCGGTGTTAGTGTTCTCTTTTCATCTTCAGACAGGATCCTATTATAAGCTTTATTCTCTTTTCCCTGGATCAGTGAGTCCAGGAAATTCTTGATCTCGTTTTCCGAGAGACCCAGTTTTTTTAACTTTTCTTTGGATGGTTTGTTAGTTAACATAATATCAAGAAAATCTTCAATTCCTGTTTGAGACATTATCCTTCCTTAAAAATATTTTTTATAAAGTAATTTATTATACTATTTTTCCACAACATTTTTTATATTTTTTTCCACTGCCGCAGGGACAGGGATCGTTTCTCCCAATTTTCTCCGAAACAACCCGGGGTTGGATCCTGGGCTTTTCCGCACTGTTCGTAACTACCGAAGGCGGTTTCGGTGCTTTTTGCGGCGCAGCTTTATCGAAGGCAGAACTCGATTCATGCTTCTGTTTTGCCAACCGCAGGAAATCCTGTATTTGTTCTGGCGCAACCAGATATGTTGTAAAGACTTTTTTTGCTACGCTGCGATTTATATTGGCTACAAGGGTCTGGAAAAGAATAAAAGATTCCTTCTTATATTCCATTAGAGGGTCACGCTGACCATATGCTCGCAAACCTATGCCATCCTTCAGCAGATCCATCTCATGCAGGTGATCGCGCCACAATTCATCCACAACGCTAAGCAGAACTCGACGTTCAATCTCACGAAGTTGCTCGGAAGTTAATTCATCTTCTCTTTGCTGATAGGCTTTTAATACAAGTTCCTGGAATCTTTCCGTCAATAATTCCAGATTCATTCTGTCCAATCTGATATCTTCTTCTTCTATTATCACATTCAAGTTGGATCTGATCCATTGTATAATTTGTTCAAACTGCCAGTCTTCAGGGTATGGAATATCACCTACAACTTCTTCTACTGCATCTGCAACTGTATCTCGCAGCATTTCGATGATCTCATATTTCAGATCGTAACCCTTGAGGACATTTCTACGGTAATTATAGATAACTTCCCTTTGCTGGTTCATTACTTCATCATATTTTAAAAGCTGTTTCCTGCTCTCGAAGTTGAAAGATTCAACCCGTTTTTGTGCAGTTTCCACAGCTTTTGTCATCCAGGGATGAATGATAGCTTCACCTTCTTTCAAACCCATTTTCATCATCATGGGACCAATTCTTTCCGAGCCAAAGAGGCGCATCAGATCATCTTCTAAAGATAAATAGAACCTGGAAGTACCAGGATCACCCTGCCGTCCGCTCCTTCCCCGCAATTGTCTATCTATACGCCGGCTTTCATGGCGTTCTGTACCAATTACATGTAAACCATCCTGCGGCAGGCCAAACGGGTAATCGGGAGTGACCTTTTTATCAACTTTCAGATATTCTTCTTTTAGTTTTTCAACTACTGTTTTGCCAAGCTTGATATCTGTTCCACGCCCAGCCATATTGGTGGCAATTGTAACCGCACCGGGTTGTCCCGCACCCATCACGATTTCTGCTTCCTGTTCGTGGTATTTAGCATTTAATACATTATGGTTAATATTTCGCCGTCTGAGCATTCGGCTCAATGTTTCCGAAACTTCCACTGAAATTGTTCCTACAAGAACCGGCTTTTTCTCTTCGTGCCAGTATCCTATTTCATCCAGAATGGCTTTATATTTTTCATTTTTTGTAATATAAATTACATCATTGTGATCTATCCTGGAAATTGGTAGATTGGGAGGTATCTCTATGACAGGGAGTTTGTAAATTTCTGAGAACTCGACTTCTTCCGTTACTGCCGTACCGGTCATTCCAGACAGCTTCTCATACATCCTGAAATAATTCTGCAAGGTAATAGTTGCAAAAGTTTGAGTTGCTTCTTCGATCTCTACATTCTCTTTGGCTTCCAATGCTTGATGCAGTCCATCGCTGAACCTTCTACCCTGCATCATCCTGCCTGTGAATTGATCCACTATCATTACTTTATTATTAACCACTACATAATCAACTTCTTTTTCGAAAAGTGTGTATGAACGTAGAAGCTGTTTTATATTATGCAGTTTTTCACTTTTATCCATAAATTTAGAAGTTACTTCTTCTTTCTTTTGAGTTTTCTGTGCAGAGGAAAGATTACTATCATCATCAACTGCATTCAAAAGGTCATCAAGCTGTTCCATAACAAAAAGGTCGGGTTCTTTTTGAGCAACCAATTCATTACCTTTTTCGCTTAATTCCACGCTGTTCTGCTTTTCTTCTACAGTAAAGAAAAGCTCTGCATCGATCTTATGCATACTTTTATCGCGAAGATAATAACCTTCAAAATCGGTAACAAGCTTCTTCAATTCGGCTTGTTTCATATATTTCATGAAAAATTTATTTTTGGGTGCGGCACGCTGGATCAGAAGCAGCAGACGTCCTACAATATTGGAATCCCATTCTTCTTGTTTCAGTTCCTGATTTACTTCCGATAGATACCTGCTTACCAGCCCATTCTGAGTGTTCACAAGTTTTAAAATTACTGGTCTCAATTCATTAAAGAAATTCTTACTTTCCTGCACCGGACCGCTGATTATGAGCGGTGTTCTGGCTTCATCTATTAAAACACTATCAACTTCGTCAACGATGGAATATTGCAATCTTCTCTGTACCAGCCGGTTAACAGAAACAGCCATATTATCACGCAGGTAATCGAAACCGAACTCACTATTTGTACCATAAGTTACATCGCAGTGATATACTTCCTGTTTTTCTTCGGAAGTCATACCGCCTACATTACAACCTACCTGTAGTCCATGAAATTCAAAGACAGGATTCATCCATTCGGCATCACGCTGTGCCAGGTAATCGTTCACTGTAATCAGGTGAACACCATGACCAAGCAAAGCATTCAGAAATAAAGGCATAGTGGCAACTAATGTTTTACCCTCACCTGTAGCCATCTCGGCGATCATGCCCTGATGAAGTGCAACAGCACCAATTAATTGCACATCGAACGGCACCATTTGCCATATTTCTTTATGACCACGCACTTCATATTCGTAGCCTACAAGTCTACAGAACGTTTCTTTAAGGATAGCATAAACTTCCGGAAGAAATTCATCAAGAACAGATTGATTCTGATCTTTTAATCTTTTTTCTATCCTGTCTATTTCATTCCCGATAGAATTTCTCTTATTTTCATCGGGTTCTACCTGATATTTATACTGCGTATCTTTGAGTTCTTTTTCCAGCGAAACAACTTTCACACGGATATCAATTTTTATCTCTTGTATTCTTGCACGGAGTTCATCATCGGTTTTGTTTTCAAGGTTGGAAAAGATCGAATTAATTTCATCTACGATCGGTCTCAGCTTCCGCAACTCTCGCTCGTTGCGATTTCCAAATATTTTTTCCGTTAGCGCTTTGAACATATTTATTTCTCTTCCAAAAATTTGGACAATCCTTTTTAGTGATGTCTGCTTGTCAAACAATTTACAAATGCAATTATAATCTTGACACAAAAATGGATTTTGTGGTTTCAGTAATTCAGACAAAATATAAAATGGGGGTAACTCATGAGTAAAAAAGAGAATAAAAAACCGATATTTACTATAATTATTCTTGCTTTGATTCTCGTGATTATAATAGTTTTAGTTATCGGTCTTCAGAAGATCTCACTTAATAAAAAGGAATTTCAAAAAGGTACAGTACCAACGGAACAAGAAGAGATCACAAAAATAAATATAAACAATGCTGATATTGAACAACTAATGAAACTTCCGGGTATTGGACAGGTTAAGGCAAAAGCTATTATTGATTATAGGGAAAACATTGGAGAGTTTAAATCTCTGGAAGAACTTACAAAAGTTAAAGGAATTGGTGAAAAAACATTAGAAAAAATTCTTCCTTACCTGAAAATGGTAGGAGATTCTACAGAAATAATTGCTTCCATTGATTCTGATGAACTAAAAGAGGTTTCCGGAAAAATTAATATCAATACAGCATCTCTATCTGAACTGATTTCATTACCGGGTATCGGTAAAAAGAAAGCACAACAAATAATTAGCTATAGAGAGAAAGCAGGCGGTTTTGAAAACAAAGAAGATATTACAAAAGTAAAAGGGATTGGAGAAGGCATATACACAAAGATAAAGGATATGATAGAAATATCTGAATAGTGTAAATTCAAGTTTCATCTTGCTTCATTTCACAGTTGATTTAAATATCAAGAATTAAAAAAGTAAACAATAAAAATATTTAGAGAGAAAAAAATGAAAATGTTTTTTATATTAGTCCTGCTTTCTATGTCTGCAATCATTTTCGCTGAAAGCATATCATTCGAAAGTTCATCAGGAAATATGAAGATAACCGTGGAAGGTTCATCTTCGGGTAATGTTCAGTCAGAAACGAACATCAATGAAATCGCTGTAAGGTTGGAAAAACTTGAAAATAAGTATATTCCGAAATTGAATAAACTCGATCAGAAAAAAGCAGCGAACTTGATCAACGAGATCTATGAACTATTAGCTTTATTACCTGAAGATGTTTCTGTATCCGTTCGATCTACAACGAGCACACCATCCAGCCAGACACAAAGTGCAAATGTAAGTATTTCAATCGATGTCAATGAACCTGTAATCGAAGAAGAAGTAACTTACAATAAGGCTATGAGCGAATCTGAGTTTAAACAACTGCTTTCAAATGTAGAGAATGAAAGCTTTGCCGATGATCAGACTTCTGTTGTACGTATTGCAGCAAATAGTAAATACTTCACCATAAATCAGCTTGTAAGGTTGTTAGACCTTTTTTCTTTTTCAGATGATAAGATCAATATTGTGCGAATTGTATATCCCGCAGTTGTAGATAAAGACAACGCTCACAATCTGCTGAGAGCGTTCACCTATTCCGATGACAAGAAAAAAGTTGAACAGATCATTAATAAATAAAATTTGAAAGAATCCGCAAGCCGGATGCTTTTTTTAATTTATTCTTTACTCAATTATCAAAATTTTATTCATTGATTTCAGTAACATTAGAAAGGGAGAAATAAATGAATATTAGAAAATCGGATCTATCTATTGAAAAATTGAAAGGGATCCAGAAACGGGCAGATCAAGCGCGTGGAGCAATTCTCAAAATGACCACTCTTGCAGGTTCAGGACATCCCGGAGGATCTATGTCAACTATCGATTTCTTATTAATGCTAATGCATATGACAAAAATTGATCCTGAAAAACCAAAATGGGAAAAAAGAGACAGGATAATTATCAGTCATGGACACGTCTCCCCTGCTGCATATTCAGCATTAGGTTTGATGGGATTCTTTAAACTTGATGATGCCATTTCTCAATTTAGATTGGCTGGAAGTAAATTTGAAGGACACGTAGAACCGGATGTACCCGGTATCGAATGGGCTTCAGGAAATCTGGGACAGGGACTTTCTGCCGGATGCGGATTTGCTCTTGGTTGCAAGCTGAAAAATATTCATAATCACACCTTCGTTCTAATGGGAGATGGAGAGCAGCAAAAAGGGCAGTTAAGCGAGGCACGCCGATTTGCAACAAAATACAAACTGAAAAACATAACCGCATTTATAGATTATAATAAACTTCAAATATGTGGAAGAACTGAAAAGATCATGCCACAGAGTATTCTGGAAAATTATATTTCTGATGGATGGGGAGTAATAGAGATCGATGGACATGACCTGGTGGAAATACGTGATGCAATCGTCGATGCTGTTTGCCATGATAAACCCACATTGATACTGGCTCATACAACTATGGGAAAGGGCGTTTCTTTTATGGAAAACAAAGAAAAATATCACGGCTCCACAATTTCCGAAGAACAACTGAATGCAGCTTTAAAAGAACTGGGACTGGAAAATGACTTTGAGAAATATAAAGAACTTCGCAGTAAATTCAAACCATCTTCCCTGAAATATGTTAATGAATATATCGAATTTAAAATGAAGACAGGAAATCCAATAGTTTATAAAGAAACCACAGATAACCGTTCTGCCTGGGGAAATGCAATAGCTGATATTGCATCAATAAATGATAATGCACCAATAGCTGTTTTCGATTGTGACCTGCAGGGAAGTGTGAAAACTACAAAGTTCGAATCTATCATGCCGCAGAATTTCTTTCAGGGTGGTATAATGGAACATAACACAGCCGTTGTTGCAGGAGCTATGTCCAAAGAAGGTTTCCAGGTTTTCTTCGCTGATTTCGGCGTTTTCGGCGTTGATGAAACTTTTAACCAGCACAGACTGAATGATATTAACAAAACAAACTTGAAAGTTATCACAACTCATGTTGGTCTCGATGTGGGTGAAGACGGTAAAACTCATCAATGTGTTGATTATCTGGGAGTGATGAAAAACCTGTATCATTTTAAAACAATCATTCCAGCAGATCCTAGCCAGACTGATCACATAATACGCTATATATCTTCAAAGTATGGTAATTTTCTAATTCCAATGGGAAGATCAAAACTGGAAATAATCAAAGACAATAAAGGAAATATCTTCTTCGATAAAGATTATAAATTCAAATATGGAAAAGCTGACCTTCTTCGGGATGGTAGTGATGCAGCTTTATTTGTAATGGGAACGCTCACCGGTAAGGCAGTGGAAATCGCTGAGAAATTACTCGAAGAGAAAATATCTCTACAGGTATGGAATATTTCCTGTCCGAACGACATAGATGAAGATGCTTTGAAAAAAGCAGCAAAAACAGGCACTATCTTCACCTATGAAGACCACAATGTGAACACGGGTCTGGGAAACAGCATTGCAGATAAATTAATGCAGATGGGACTTTCATGTAAATTCCACAAATTCGGTGTAGAAGATTATAGTTTTTCCGGTAAAAGTTCTGACCTGTTCCAATTTTATGGACTGGATGTGAACTCCATGGTTGAAAGCATAAAAGATATTCTCTAAATAAGTTTTCTTTTTCCTTGTTCCCATACTCCTGCGTGGGAACACTTGGATTATTAATAACGCAAAGCGTCAGATAGTACATTCCAACGCTGGAGAGTTGGAACGAGAATTAGAACAGCATCGTAAAAAACCAAATAATTTGACATCAAATGATATTAAATTCTCTCTGACGAGTGGATAGAGTTATTAAA
>CBFDCX010000005.1:0-22856 GCA_965603415.1 uncultured bacterium | reverse complement strand
GGTGGTATTATTTGCCCGGAAGCACATTATACACGTGACGCTCCTGCTGGAATGGCTTTAATTCTAAATTATCTCGCAGAAAGTGGAAAAACAGTCTCACAGTTAGCTACAGAGATCCCACATTATTATTTCGCTAAGGATAAAATACAAATTGATCCAGAAAAACTTGATGAAATAATGAATGAAGTTCCTAAAATTTTCAAAGATTACAAACTTGATGCAACAGATGGAATTAAAGTTCTGGGTGATAAATACTGGATACATATCCGTAAAAGCGGTACTGAACCGATCATCCGGGTTTATATAGAAAGTGAAACTGAAAGGAAATCTATTAAATTGTGTGAGAAGACTATAGAAAAATTGCTAAATCAATTATAGATTCCCAATTAAATTGGGAATGACAAGTATGTTTTTTATTCATTGTCATTCCCGCGAAAGCGGGAATCCAAAAGTATGGAGAGAATAATGGATAATAAAAAAAGTATAGATAACTTGAATCTGCAAAATCGAATTGATGAACTAAATAATATTTACAAATTACATGAAATATTCGGTAATAATGCTTTCAGAACAATTGAGAAATATTATAATAATTCAGGTTTTATTAAGGGGATCGACCTTTTAACAAAATTGATAAAACATAATGAATTTTCAAAAGATGAATTTTTGCAAAATCCGGTTTTCAGCATTGAAAAATTCCTGCAAAAATACTTTAAAGAACGTGGTGGGAACCAACCTGAAATCTGGTCTGAAAAAAATATAGTTTATCTTAAAACCGAATTCTGCAAATATTGTGTTACAATTGAAGCTGAAAAATCTGCCAAAAAATGTCATGATGATGTATGTGCCATCTATTGCCGTACTTTTACCAAAGGGATCGTCTCGGTTCTGGAAGATTTCTTTCCTGAGATCGTTATCAATTTCTACAACGTGAGTTCACGACGAGAAGATGAAGAACAAGACTGCATCGAAGCTTTTCAGGTAATTAGTTCAGGGAAGTAATCTAAATTCACAAATTGTTTTTCCTTTGAAATGTGTTTATAAGGTTTCAGTAAGTTGTTATCTCATCATACTTTTAAAAATCCGGAGAAAGAATCAGATAAATGGAGGGTTTGCTAAAATCGTAAAGGTCTGTATGCCAGGCTATATCCATTTTTAAAACAAAATATCCCATATTCAGGCGGGGACCGAAACCAAAGCCCAGCTTCAAGTCTTTCAGTCTGTCATTTTCATAGAACCTTAGTTTCTTATCTTCATCCCACACGCTTCCCATATCCACAAAGATGCTTCCCCTGATCTGCTGGAAATAGAGCGGCAATGGAAAGGTTAATTTCAAATTATCAATGAAAGGGTATCTCAATTCAAAACTGGTGAGAAACTTGTTGGTTCCTTCAATTTCTTTATCATAACCGCGAACACCATTGAAATAATCCAATTCAAACCTTTGATTTGTATCACCGATAATTGTCCCACCCAATAAGCGAGAGGCAAAAGAATACCGTTTCTGGAAAAAGATATAATTACGTAGATCCGAATAAATAATTGAATAACTATTCTCCGAAGAAAAACTTCTATTGAACAGCAGTGCACCTCTCCAGCCGGAAACCGGTCCCACACTTCCATAGATGGCATTATCATGCACAAAAGTAATTTGAGGTGCTACAACAAATTCACTTTCCTTTTCTTTCAGATCGTAGTGATCCATAAAGTCTTCCGGTAAATATTCTTCCAGCCATTTATTCCCATTCCACCAATCGCGTTTAATAATACTTTTATAGAATAGATTTTCAAAATCTACCCGCCAGAACTTATCAAATGGATAGCGCATGATCGTATAAATTCCAAATTCACGAATTCGTTCTCTCATGTAATCATCATCATTATAAAAATTTGTCCAATACACCCACTCATCATTCAAGTAAAATCCACCGATACCATAATCGATGCGATTAGCCAGGTAAAGGTAGTTAAGCACAATATCAGAAGCATCCAGATCACCGGTGATGCCCAGGTTTATGCCAATCGAATGATTTCCCATCAGGTCGGAAAGACCGAACTGCAACTGAGCATAAGTGCCACCCGAAGGAGTATATGCCATACCGCCCCAGAGATAATCGAGTGCAAATTTAGTTTTATAAGGTTTAATTGCAGGTTCATTAATACCTGTTGGTCTTTCATCTAATTGCTGGTTATATGCCTGACGTGTACTATCAACTTTAGCAAAATCCCATGGATCGATCTTTGTAACCTGGTCGGGATATTCCGGTAATTCTTTTTTAAATTTTCTTTCTGTTTTTCCAAAAACCCTGTAACGTTCAATATCGAATCTACTATAAAAATCATCGATAAATTCAATTTCCCGGGGGATTTGATAATCAAAATATTCAAGATCATCCAGCGGATTGGATTTCATATAAATATCCCATCCACCATTATAGAAACCAGAGAAGATCAGTTCGTCGTCATTAATGCTGAGATCACCTGTAAAAACACCACCGTGTACATTGGTAACGTTAGCACGAGTTCCCGATCCCAAATCGATGATCTCGAAATTCGTGGTAATTTCTCTTTCTGTAATAAAAATAATTTTTGTGCCATCCTGTGACCAAATCGGGAATTTATTATTCTCTTCATCGTTTGTAACCTGGAAGAACTTTTCATGTTTAATATCAAACATGAAAATATCGCTGGTTAGTTTACTGAAAACCTGCTTTCTGGAAGTGTTTTCATTTTCACAACGCTCAGATGTAAACACTATCTTGCTGTCATCGGGTGCCCACCTGGGTTGGCTGTCATAATAAAAATCATTTGTTATCTGTTCAGTTTCTTCTGAGGAAATATCAAAGATAAAGATATCACATTTAATGTCTTTTTGACCGGCAAACACAATTTTTTTACCATCTTTTGAAACATCGATTTCATAAAGTGCATCGAAATCCGGAAAAGAAAATTCATAAACCAGTTTTCCTGTTTCAATGTTCATAATATACAATTTATCACCGGTAGATGTTTTTGAAACAAAAGCAAATCTTTCCCCATCAGGAAACCAGCTGAAATTATTTCTTTGAAAATGAAATTCCTCAAATTTACCGGTTGTTTCGCCATTTAATATTTTCTCATTTTTACGCAAACCAAGGCTATTACCCTTCCAGATATCGGTTCTTATATTTTTGTTTGAGAAATAAAGAAATTCCTCACCGGACGGTGAAAATCTGGGAGCAAAATTCAAATATGAGCCATCTTTGGTATGGTCGGTTTTTCTTTCAAAAACCTCGTAAGGGATTTCGAACCTGGTAAAATCGGGGTAATATTTCCTTTTCAGATAATTCTTCCACAGTAATTGAACTTCCAGACATTCTTTACCAAAAACCTTTTTGAAAGCAACATCCAGATTATTGTTGTATCTCACTGCATAGAAGAGATCTATCACTTTATCCCGTCCATATTCCTCTTCTATGAAAACCAGGAAAGATTCACCCAGCCGATAAGCATAATAACCGCCTATCATGTTTAAATCACCAATTGTGCTGTTAAAAAGAAGATCGATCACGAACATATTATTATAAACATTCTCCCCGCCAATAGCTTCAAATTCGGGGAGACCTTCATTGAACCAGAACGGTAAACCGGATAAATTCAAAAATCGATTCCGATTGCGATTCAGTTCATTCACATAAGCGTGGGTAAGTTCGTGTACAAATATCTCTTCCATTTTTTTGTAACTGCCGTCAAAAGGAATGGCAATCCTATTCCGTGCCGATTCAGTGAAACCTCCCACAGATTCATTAAGCAGCGGAAAGATAATATTTGTCGTTTCAAATTCCTGGTGTGATTTGTAAAAAATAATCGGTATGCGATTTTTTACAGGAGTTTTAAGATCTTTTTTTATATGATAATAAGCTTCTTCTGCAATTAGAGCAGCGGTTTTTCCAAATTGATCATCACCTCTCAGGAAATAAATATCAAAATGAAGCGTTTCGATCTTCGACCATTTTGTGCCGGGTTGCTGGATCTTGTTTTTGCCAAAACTATATGAGAAAAGATCCAGTGCAACGATTAATATTAGCAGTATCAGTATATTTTTTTTCATTAATTTTCCTTGTATACTAAAATACCTTTATCTGAAAATACTTTTTGGGATTTTTCTTAATATCTTTAAGAAGCGAATCCAGATTGGCAGTTGCCTTCAGCAGATTTTCATACAACTCTTTTTCTGTGATCAGCTTATTCAGGCTGTTATCTTCCTGTAGTATTTTTTCGGTTATAGCTTGAATATTACCGGAAGCTTTTTCCATTTCCGACAAAGTTACTTTTATTTCTTTCATAACATCGGCAGCCTGCGTGATCGTCTCGGTAACGTTCTCTTCATTTTCGCTTATCAGTCTTGCCAGGTTTTCTGAGATGGCGGAAGTATTTGAAATCAATTTTTCCACTTCATCTGAATTTCTGTTGTAACTCGAATTTATTTTACTTACGATCTCCAAAGATGTATCCACCACAGCACGTAAATTTTGCAAGAATCCGTCATTATCATAGATCCCATTCATCATTGATTCCAGACTGTTTACAACTTCGCTTAACTCTGCTACCAATTTTGTAAGTCCATAACTTTTTTCACCTGTTTGAATTTCTTCCAGGTTTAAAGTTCCCACACCTTTTCCGGGAATTATCTCAACGAGAACATCACCCATCAGGTTAGATTCCAAAATATAGAATTCAGTGCCTTCCTGCATAGTAAAATCAAGCTCAACCAGAACATGTACAACTACACCATCACTGCTAACCTGTAGATCTTTTACTCTTCCCTTTTTAACTCCATTTATTGTAACATCGCTGCCGATCTCCAGGTTCCCTGCATTTTCAAAGTGCACTCTCACTGTAGTGTATTTTCGGTTTTCCATAACACCAGTAAACCAGGAATAACATATGGCTAATATTAGAATTGCAATAATCGAAAAGAATCCGACCCGGAATTCAATATTTTTTTTATTTTGATGAAATTTCATTTATATCCCCTAATCTATACTTATAAATTTCTTAATATAAACTCCGTTATCATTAATAAAATCGCTATAAGTTCCGTCAAAAACAATTTTTTTATCATGGATCATAGCGATCCTGCCCTTGATCTTACGAATGCAATTCAAATCATGAGTAATAATAATGGATGTAATCGAAAAATTATTATGAAGTTTAAGTATTAATTCAATGATTTCAGCTGCAATAATAGGATCCAATCCCGTAGTGGGTTCATCGTAGATAATATATTCCGGCTGCATGATGATAGCACGCGCTAGGGCAACTCTTTTTTTCATTCCTCCGCTTAATTCCGAAGGCAATTTATCCAGAACATCTAACAATCCGAGCAGCTTCAATTTAACTTTAAACAGCGCAAGAATGTTATCTTCAGCAAGCTTGCTGTGCTCCATTAAGGGTAGTGCAACGTTCTGATAAACATTAAGTGAATCCAAAAGAGCAGCACCCTGGAAAAGCATTGCTAGCTTACGTCTGGTGGAATTCAATTCTTTACGGGAAAGAGAAAATATGTTGCTCTCATCAACCAATACAGTACCGGTTTCTGGAATAATTAAGCCTTCGATCGTCTTCATCAAAACGCTCTTACCGCAACCGCTCTGACCAACAATGGTAGTAATTTCATTCTTGCGAATATCCAGATCTATATTTTCAAGAACGGTTTCGCCATCGAAATTTATGGTAAGACCTATTATTTCAATCACCTGTTTTTACCTCTACCCTGTCGAATCTTTTTTGTAGCGGTAGAAAGTGTAAATATTTTTTTTCCAATTCCGTTTTGCTTTTCAAATAAACACGAACATAATGATCGGACAAAGCAGTCCAGAATCCATTTGATTTGTTCTCTATTATACCTCTTAGCTTAATACTATTGTTAATAATAAAATCAACATATTCCTGTGTTTTCTTAGCAGATAACTTGGTGAGTAACTTTGTTCTTCTCTTGATGTCGCTGCCATGCACCTGACCACTCATTTTCTCTGCTTTCGTACCCAGTCGGCATGAAAATGGGAATACATGCAGATATGTAAAATTTAATGATACAAGATAATTATGCGTTTTTTGGGAAAGTTCTTCAGTTTCTCCCGGCAAGCCTGCTATCACATCGATGCCGATGGCTACATCAGGAAAGATGGATCTTATATTTTGAATTGTATTACTGAAATCACTTACTGTGTATCTTCGTCCCATGTGGGAAAGCATCTCATCACAGCCTACCTGAAGCGGAATATGAAAGTGAGGACATATTTTTTTGCTTTTTTTGAAAAAGGTTAGAAGATCATCGCTGAAAAGTTGAGGTTCAATAGAGCTGAGCCGAATAAGTTTCACACCTTCAATTTTCTCGATATCAGCAATAAGATGGGAAAGAAAGTAATTATCATTTTGCTCGCGACCATACAATCCCAGGTTGATCCCGCCCAGAACAAATTCCTTGTAGCCTTCTTCTATAAGCTTTTGAATCTGTTTTAACACATTCTCTTTTTTCCTGCTGCGCGAATGACCACGAGCATAGGGCACGGCACAATAAGCACAATAATAATCACATCCATCCTGAACCTTAATATAAGCCCGGGTCCTATCTATCATAGAAGTTGTGGAAAACTCCTCGAATTCAGATGCTTTCAAAATATCCCTGAACTGATTTACATCAACCTGGTTAATGTACTCCAAAATTTTACTTTTGGAATTATTATCAATTATCAAATCAACATTTCCCAGCTTCTGTATCTCGTTATAATTTCGTTGAGAATAACATCCGGTTACGATCACTTTAACTTTTATATTTTTTTTCTTTTGGGCTAAAGCTTTACGAATTGCATTTCTGCTTTTATAATCGGTGCGATTTGTAACTGTACAGGTATTTATAATATATACATCGGCAGGTTGATCAAAATCAACAACACGATAACCAGCATTGATAAAATCATCCAGGATACAGGAAGTCTCATATTGATTGACTTTACAACCGAAAGTAATTCCAGTAACCTTTTTTTTCACCACAAAGTCACCAAGTCTGTTGGTTCAATTGTCCCGATTGAATCATTTCAGTTCCAGTAAATCGTCCCCGATTTACCACTACCAGGCTGAGAAAGTCTGACATAAATAATTTGTTCAACCGAGACGGTTGAACAAACAACGAGATCATATCGAAGGAAGTTCAATAACATCTAAACGTTATTTCTCTTCTTTGTGTTTTTGTGTCTTCGTGATTATCTTTATCCCCAATTCATCTAATTGTTCTTTAGAAACTTCTGAAGGAGATTTACTCATCAGATCTGCAGCTTGCAGGGTTTTGGGAAAGGCGATAACATCACGGATAGATTCTGCTTTTGCCATGATCATCACTATGCGGTCTATACCGGGAGCAATTCCACCGTGGGGAGGAGTTCCGTAGCGCAGAGCATTCAGGAAGAAACCAAATTTTTCTTCAAGTTCTTCTTCGCTGAATCCCAGTACATCGAAGATCTTTCTTTGAACATCCAGCCTGTGGCAACGGATACTACCGGAAGATAACTCTAAACCATTGCAAACCAAGTCATACAATTGCCCGATTATTTTTCCATAATCCTCTTCGTTATCAAAATACTTCAGATGCTCTTCTTTGGGTAATGTAAACATGTGATGTGCTGTTTCCCATCTCTGTTCTTCTTCATTGTATTCAAAAAGCGGGAAGTCAGTTATCCACACGAAATTAAACTCATTCTTATCATACAGCTTCAATTCTCTACCAAAATGATTCCTGATCTCTGCCAGAATTTTAAAGACCATTTTATCTGTATCGGCAGCAAAGAGAATGAGGTCTCCTTCTTTTGCTTTGGTTTTTTCCAGGATACTCCTGCTTTCTTCTTCTGAAATGAACTTGGAAATGCCTGCTGATAAACTACTTGCTTCTACTTTACAAAAAGCCAATCCTTTCCCACCCAGATGTTTTGCAATTTCAGTGAGTTCATCTATCTGTTTACGCGAATATCCGGCGCAACCCGGTGCAACAATACAGCGTACACTTCCACCAGATTCCAGAGCACCGGAGAAAACCTTGAATTCAGTTTTTTTCAGGATATCAGAAATATCGATGAGTTCCATTCCAAAACGCATATCAGGTTTATCAATGCCAAATCTTTCCATAGATTCGTTATGAGAAAGCCTGGTAAAAGGAGTCTTAAGTTCAATGTTCAATGTTTTCCGAAAAATGTATATGAACATTTCTTCAATCACGTGGAATATCTCATCCTGAGATGCAAAGCTCATTTCCAGGTCGAGTTGAGTAAATTCCGGCTGCCTGTCTGCACGCAGGTCTTCATCACGAAAACAACGGGCGATCTGAAAATAACGATCGAAGCCACCGATCATAAGCAGTTGTTTGTATATCTGCGGAGATTGCGGCAGGGCAAAGCATTTTCCTTTGTGAATCCGGCTGGGAACCAGGTAATCGCGAGCACCTTCGGGAGTGCTTTTCATCAGTATCGGCGTTTCAATCTCAAAGAAGTTCTTTTTCGTAAGAAATTCACGCATTGCAAAAATTATCTCATGACGGAGCAGCATGATATCTTTTAGTTTTTCTCTTCTCAGGTCCAGATAGCGGTATTTAAGCCGTAAATCTTCTTCGGCTAATATGTTTTCATTGATCTGTACAGGCAACGGTTCAGAATCGTTAAGAAGAAGCAGGTCTTCTACTTCAACTTCTATCTCACCGGTGAGAATGTTCGGATTGATGTTTTCCTGCTGGCGAGCTGCAATTTTCCCCTTAATTGCAATAACATATTCATTACGTAATCGCCCAGCTTTTTGATGTACTTCTGCCATTTCCGGTTTAAACACGATCTGCATAATTCCACTCACATCACGAAGATCGATGAAGATAAGCCCACCCAGGTCGCGGCGGCGGTGTACCCAGCCCATGAGTGTTACTTTTTCATTTACATTCTTTTGATTTAGTTTTCCTGCAAAATGTGTTCTTTTGCTATTTCCAATAAAATCCAGCATATTTATTTACCTCTTTAATTTACTCAAAATGAGACATTTAATAATTATGTTATTTTGTCAATGGTTTGGTTTTTGTAGAAAAACTCTACTGTCATTCCCAACTCCGATTGGGAATCTTGTTTTTTAGCATCATGGATTCCCGCTTTCGCGGGAATGACAGAGTCAGCTATTTATCTTTTTTATCACCCCGTACAAACTGGATCGTATTATTACGATAAACAAGCTGACAGGATTTGTTATTGGAAGCCAGTTTGGGAAAGAAGATAAATCCTGATTTTTTAGCGCCGGGAATGATCTTTCCAAAATTCAGTGAGTAGGTTATCAGGTTCTTTTTTGCTTCCCGCCATTCTTCCAATATTCTTCGCTGATCTTCAAAAAGTTGTTGAGAGTCGGTAAGTTTCTCATCTTCTATATTTGCAATCACAAGGTATTCAAGCTGTTTCGGCAACAATAGCTTCTCAATGTAATCCAGGCTTACTACATCGAATTGGTTACCCTCCTCATCCAGCAGGCTGATATCGGAAGATTCTATTTCCAAATCCTTATTTTGCCTGTTTTTTACCTGGATGTAAAAGGTAGTGAAATAATTTGTAAGGTTTTGCGGTTCTTTTATCCAGTACATATTCTCAGCGGCAAATGTCCAACCTTTGGTCTTAATCACAGCATAATCGTCAGCAATTATCACATTTTCAGATTTCACAGGAATATACTTGATAGTGCAAGAAGAAATGATAACCATTATCAGACACAATAAAATTACCATCAGCCATTTTTTTAGTGTCATAATAAATCCTTTGCTCAGTTATGAGCAGAGACGATTTTAACATCGTCTCTGCTTCGGGTTTGTTATTAAAATATTACTTTTTATTCGTCAAGTCCTAAATCCAATTGAATTTCATCACCGCTTTCAATTTCCGGTTTTTCTTCAGCAGATTCTTCTTCTACAGAAGCTGCTGTAACAGGTTCTTCTTTTATAGGAATTTCTTCAACAGCCTTTTCTGCTGGTGCTTCTTCTTGTTCTTCTTCAGGTTCACTATTGGTGTCGGTACTTTCATCTGAGTCTGGAGTTGTTGTAACAGGTTCTTCTTCTACAGGAATTTCTTTATCAGTTTCTGCTGCTGCAGCTTCTTGTTGTTCTTCGTGTTCATCATTGGTGTTTGTACTTTCATCAGAATCTGGAGCTTCTACCGGAGTTTCGGGTAATGTTTCAAACAACTCTTCTTCTACATCAGGTTCGGCTACAATTCTTGCAATATCGTAAACCTTATCTTTTTCGTTAAGTTCGATAAGTTTTACACCCTGTGTATTCCTGCCTATAATAGAAATCTTATCAATTGCCTGCCTTATTATCATTCCATCTTTTGTAACTATCATCAGATCATCGTTATCTACAACCTCAAGCAACGAGATAAGTTTACCATTTCTCTCGGTGGTCTTCAGGGTTATAACGCCTTTTGAACCACGTTTGGTGACCTTGTAATTTTCTACTTCCGAACGTTTGCCATATCCATTTTCACTAATGGAAAGAAGAGTTCCTCCTCGTTTCACAACGACCATAGCTACAACTTCATCACTATCTCTTAACATGATACCTCGTACACCCTGGGAATTCCTGCCCATAGACCTGGCATCTGTCTCATTGAACCTGTTGGCGTATCCACCACTGGTTGCCAGAATAATATCGTTATCACCTTCTGTGATCTGGGCATCGATCAATTGATCACCATCCAATAATCTAATGGCAATTATACCATTTACTCTTGGTCGGGAAAAAGCATTCAATGCAGATTTTTTAATCGTACCTTTTTTCGTTACCATAGTAACAAAGTGCGGTTGTTCAAAATCTCGAACTGTAACAAAAGCTTCGATCTTTTCTTCTCTTTCCAGTTGCAGAAGATTAATAATAGCTTTACCCCGGGCAAGTCTTCCTACTTTCGGAATTTTATGAACCTTCAACCAATAACACGTTCCATGATCGGTGAAGAAAAGAATATAAGAATGAGTGGATGCTACAAAAATACTTTCAACGAAATCCTTGTCTTTCAGGTTTGAGCCGGAAAGTCCTTTTCCACCTCTTCCCTGTTTCCTGTAAGTATCTATAGGAAGACGCTTGATATAACCAGCATGAGATATCGTTACCACCATTTCTTCATCTGCTATCATATCTTCCGTTTCAATGTCGGCAGATCCTTCCAGGATAGTAGAGCGTCGATCGTCAGAATATTTTGCTTTGATCTCGTTTACTTCTTTCTTAATAATATTCATCCTTAGGTGTTTTTTATCCAGGATGTTTTTCAATTTCTTAACGGTTTTTACAATCTCATTATATTCATTTTCTACTTTTTCTCTTTCCAGCCCCGTAAGTTTCTGCAATCTCATTTCCAGGATAGCTTTTGCCTGAATTTCGCTGAGCTTGAATTTCTCTTGTAAAGACTGGCTTGCATCCTGAACAGTTTTGGAAGCTTTGATAGTACCTATGATCTCATCGATATTATCCAATGCAATACGGAAACCTTCCAATATATGCAGTCTACGCTCGGCATTATCCAGTTCAAACTGGGTGCGCCGTACTACAACTTCATGACGAAATTCGATGAAGTTCTCTATCATTTGCTTTATGTTCAAAACTCTGGGAATACCACCTACTAAAGTACGGTTATTTACACTAAAGCTGCCCTGCAACTGGCTGTATTTATAAAGTTTGTTAAGAACCGCTCTTGCCTCTGCGTTCCGCTTTATGGTAATGACCAATCGCATGCCCTGCCTGCCGGATTCATCTCTTAGATCGCTGATGCCTTCAATTCTTTTTTCCTTTACCAGGCTCACTATTTTATCTATCAAGAGCGTTTTGGAAAGCATGTAAGGAATCTCGGTAACAACTATCAATTCGGCACCGTTATTCTTCATTTCTATAGAAGCTTTACCGCGCATTATTATTCTGCCGTTACCGGTCTGAAAGTAATCTTTGACTCCCTGACTGCCAATGATATATCCACCTGTGGGAAAATCCGGTCCTTTAATGTATTCCATCAGTTCCAGGGGTTCCATATCCGGATTGTTTATTAAAGCTGTAATGCCGTTACATACTTCTCCCACATTATGTGGTGCCATATTGGTTGCCATTCCCACAGCGATCCCGGAAGAACCGTTAACAAGAAGATTGGGAAATTTGGAAGGGAAAACTGTAGGTTCTTTTCTGGTATCATCATAGTTCGATTGGAAATCTACCGTGTTTTTATCAAGGTCATCCATCAGGTCAACAGCAGCTTTTTGAAGCCGTGCTTCTGTATAACGCATAGCTGCAGGTGGATCTCCATCTTGCGAACCAAAATTACCTTGTCCGGTTATCAGCATATATCTCAAACTCCAGGGTTGAGCCATTCTAACGAGTGTTGGATATATAACCTGTTCGCCGTGAGGATGATAATTACCTGAAGTATCACCTGCAATCTTAGCACATTTCCTGTATCCTTTACCTGGAGTAAGATTAAGTTCGTTCATGGCAAAAAGTATCCTGCGCTGTGAGGGTTTTAGTCCGTCACGTACATCAGGTAATGCCCTGGAAACGATCACACTCATTGAATATTCTAAATATGCTTTTTTTAAGACATCCTCTATTTCGACTAATTCTATTCGAGACCTATCGTGAATCATCTATCCTCCAAAAATAATTTCAAAAATAAAATTTATTTATAAATGATACTAATTACTTTAATTAAACATCAACTTCTACATACTTGGCGTTAGATTCTATGAAGTTACGTCTGGGTTCTACTTCATCTCCCATCAAAATAGTAAACATCCTATCCGCTTCAATCGCATCATCTATTTTTACTGAAGTAAGAATCCTTTTATCGGGATCGAGTGTTGTTTCCCATAACTGGTCAGCATTCATCTCTCCTAAACCTTTATATCTTTGAATATTAACTCCCTTCGAACCAAGTTCATTTAGTGCTTTATCACGTTCAGGGACAGAATATACATATCTTTTTGATTTACCTTTTTTAACTAAGAAAAGTGGTGGTTTTGCTATATAAACATGACCATACTCTACTAATGGACGCATGTAGCGAAAAAAGAAAGTTAATAATAACGTGGCAATATGCTGACCATCAACATCGGCATCCGACATAATGATGATCTTATTGTATCGCAGCCTAGTCACATCAAACTCTTCACCAATACCTGCTCCCAAAGCCAGAATTATAGGTTGAATCTTTTCGTTATTCAGTACCTTATCGATACGGGCTTTTTCAGTATTTAGCATTTTTCCCCAAAGTGGCAGTATGGCTTGGAAGGTTCTATCTCGTCCCATTTTTGCAGAACCACCGGCAGAATCTCCCTCAACCAGAAATATTTCTGTCTGGGAAGGATCCTGGATAGAACAATCAGCTAATTTTCCAGGAAGACTACCGCTTTCCAGAACGGATTTTCTTCTAGTAAGTTCCCGTGCTTTACGGGCAGCTTCACGTGAACGTGCTCCCAGAATTGCTTTCAGGGAAATATTCTTAGCTTCCTGGGGATGCTCTTCAAAATATTCCATCAGTTTTTCATAAACAATGGAATTCACAATACCTTCTATATCACCGTTTTGCAGTTTTGTTTTGGTCTGTCCTTCAAATTGTGGTTCAGAGAGTTTAACGCTAACAACTGCTGTAATACCTTCCCTGATATCGCTACCACCAGGTGCAACTTTTTCATTCTTAAATCCATTAGCATTTTTGATATACGTATTAACAGCACGGGTGAGAGCAGATTTGAAACCACTTAGGTGTGTTCCACCTTCAATAGTATTGATATTGTTGGCAAAACTGTAAATCAATTCCTGAAAACCCTCGTTGTACTGAATCGAAACTTCAAATTCCGTTCCATTTCTTTTTCCATTTATAAAAATCGGTTCGGGAAAGAGAACTTTTTTATTTTCATTTAAAAACTGAACGAAAGAAATAATTCCACCTTCATATTGGAAGGTATGCTTTTTCTTTGTGTTCTGGTCTTCCAGTATAATTTTTATTCCCTTATTTAGAAATGCCATTTCTCTCAATCTTACCGAAAGATAATCAAAACTAAACTCGGTAACTTCAAATATTTCAGAGTCAGGAAGAAATGTGGTTTTAGTACCTGTTTTGCTGGTTTTTCCAACTTTGCTTACGTCTGTGACAGGTATCCCTCGTTCATAACGTTGACGATAAACATTACCTCCTCGATAAACATCTACTTCACACCATTTCGACAAAGCGTTGGTTACCGATACTCCTACCCCATGTAAACCACCGGCTACTTTATATGATTTATTATCGAATTTACCACCTGCATGTAGAATAGTCATCACAACCTGAAGAGCAGACACTTTTTCTACCGGATGTATATCGACAGGTATACCACTTCCATTATCTATTACAGTGCATGTACCATCGGTATTTAACGTAACAACTATGCGATCACAACGACCTGCCAGAGCTTCGTCAATACTATTATCCACAACCTCATATACAAGATGATGTAGTCCCCGTTCTGTTGTTCCGCCAATATACATTGCCGGTCGTTTTCTTACAGCTTCCAATCCTTTAAGAACTTTAATATTTTTCGCTGTATATTTTGGATCTGTCATATTTAATCCTCTTTCTTTTTTCTAATTTTTTCTATCATTTTTTTCAATTCATACATGTACCTATTTCCGCCTGGCAGTAATATGTGTCAATTAATTTATTTGCATAAAGTTAGCTATTTTTTTCTTGAAAATGTGTTTCTTTGGAATAGGTTTGTATCTTGCTATTATATAAGAAGTTACGGAGTTACTTTTTAAGAGGTTGTAAAATTATTAAAAAATGATAAAAATATTTTTTTATTTCAGGTAAATATCATGTAAAAAAATCTATTTAATATTCCGATAAAAATGAGTTCTGGAGCGGATCTGGAACTTATTAGTCAGTATCGTCCAGCAGGTTCTTCCATTTATTATCGGAAGATGATGATGAAGTATATTTTCCCAGACTGATCACAACATCGATGGAACTCTTTTTGGGAATTAATTCATCAGCCATTGGCTGAGAATAGATAATTTTTCCTTTAGTAACTTCTTCCGAATATCGAAAGATCTTTTCTCCTAATGTAAGTCCGGCATTTTCCAGTTTCAACTTGGCTTCCACAACCTTAAGATTATCAAGATAAGGTATGCGAACAAGCTCCGGTCCATCGCTTACAGTAACATTTATGGTACGATATTTTTTTGTCATAATTTCCGGGTTAGGAGTTTGAGAGATGATCTTTCCCTTTTCGATCTCTTCATGATAAACGATCTCCGTTTGAGTAACATAGAGTTTTAATTCCTTACATTTTTTGCGTGCTATCTCGTAATTCATACCCTGTAAATCAGGTACTATCACTTCATTTCTGTGTCCTACAATGATCTTCATAACAATGTCTGCAGCAAAGAATGCAACGATAAACACAAGTATCAGAATGCCAACAGCAATAAAGAAACCTTTTAATTTTTGCATTGATAACTCCTAACCAATTTTTTGCAATTTGGCAGCAAAAGCGCCATCCATATCATGTTCAAACGGCAATGTTTTCAGATAGCCGTTCTCAGTATATTCTTTTTTAATAAATTCACTGGCGGGAATAAGTTTGAAACCTCTATTTTTTGCAAGGAATTTTTCGATCTGCAGTTCATTTTCTGCTTTATTTAAGGTACAGGTACTATATATTATAAATCCACCGGGTTTAACGAAGGAGATGCCCAATTTGAGTGCATCACTTTGTAATTTAAGCAACTTAGGCATATCTTGGTTAAGTTGCCACCGCAGTTCAGATTTTTTCTGAAAAACTCCCCATCCTGAACAAGGTACATCTAGAAGAACTTTATCATATGCAGCTGCAACAGGTCCAAAATGAAAGGCATCCTCCGCATTTAATCTCATATTTTTTATCTGCAACCGTTCAACAGCTTGTTTCAGCTTTTTAATCTTATTAGGGAATTTATCAACGGCAATCACTTCTCCGGTATTTGCCATGAGCTCGGAGATATAGGTAGCCTTGCCACCGGGAGCAGCAAACAAGTCCAGAATATTCTCATCAAGTTCTGGATTTAGAAGCTCCACAACCAATGCAGCAGATGTATCCTGTATGGAATAATAGCCCTCAGAAAAAGCGATCTCATTCAATATTTCCCGTGGCTGATTGGAGATCAGTATATTTTCGGAAGCTTCGCTGAAAATTGTTTTTATGTTTCTGCGATTGAAATATTGCATCAGGTGCGATTTACTGGTGGCCATATGATTTACCCTGATATGTAGTTTGGGCACATCATTATAATATATACACAGCATCTCGGTTTTTTCTTCTCCCCAGTATTCCAGCCATTTATTTATGATTTCTATGGGAAAGGAATATTCCAGAGCAAGGTGTTCGTTGATTTTAACAGGATATTTTATCTGTGGAGAACGCAAATAGGCTCGTAATAAAGCATTCACAAAATTACCGATCTTATCTCCATAAAGCTTTTTTGCCAGACTCACAGTTTCATGCACAGCTGCATATTCGGGAATGCTATCGAAATATAAAAGCTGGTACAATCCCATATAAATAATAATTTTGATCTTTTTACTTGTTGCAGCAAATTTTTTCGGATCTGCATATAATGAAGCAATATATTCCAGGTTGCTTTGCATTTTAATTATACCTTTTACTAAAGCGTAAAGAAGGTCTGCATTTTCGTTTGCTACTTGTAATCTTTTGGACATCTGCTGCAGTAATTTATCTGAAAAAAGATTTTTGGAAAGGACTTTTACTATGATCTTGTAGGCTTCAAGCCTGATGTTTATCATTAACTTCTCTTTTTGTATAATGCTTTTATGCAAGCCTTAACTATCTCTTCAGAGGAAGTAAATTCCTGTTCCTTTAGAAGTGCAGAGAATATTTTACGTATTTCAAACTGTTTATATCCTAAAGTTAACAAAGCAGATTCGGCTTCTTTTATCATATCGGTATGACCTGTGCCACCACCTTTCAGCAATTGATCTGGCTGGATACTTCCCACCCAGTCTTTCAATTCAATTATCAAGCGCTCGGCAGATTTCTTCCCAATACCCGGAATTGTAGCTATCAGGCTCACATCTCCCATCTGGATAGCGTGGATAAGGTCTTCCACAGATAATCCCGATAGAATAGAAAGGGCAAGTTTGGGTCCTATTTTGGAAATAGCGATAAGATGCCTGAAAAGTTCTTTTTCTTCTGAGGTAATAAAACCGAATAACCTGGTCCCATCCACTTCATTGAAGGAATAATGAACCAGGATTTTAACTTCATTGCCTATTTCCGGTAATTTATCAAAAGTACTTAATGGAATATTTACTTCATAACCTACACCCTGGCAGTCAATAATAGCTATTACCGGTTCTTTCCCGGATAATACGCCTTTTAAATAAGAGATCATAATTTTATCCCAAGTTTAATTTTATTAAACAAACATAACGCATTTGCTAATGCATCGGTAGCATCCTGAGTTTCAGCTTTGATATCGATCTTCAATATCTTTTTAACCATATATTCCACTTGCTCTTTAGATGCATTTCCATTACCTACCACAGATTTTTTTACCTCGCGGGGAGAATACTCTACAATTTTTATTTTTCTTTGAGCAAGAGCAAGTAAAATTGCACCACGGGCATGACCCAGAGTGAAAGCAGATTTTATATTTTTTCCGTAAAATATGGTCTCAACAGCTGCAATATCGGGTTTATATTCATCAATGACCTGATCAATTTCTGAATAGATTACAGCCAGTCGCTCTGCCAAATCCAAAGTGGGATCAATTTTGATAACATCACAACCGGCAGCTACTATTCTGTTATTCTCTAATTGCAAAATACCATAGCCACAAACATGACTACCGGGATCAATTCCAATAATTATCAATCCGCTGATAACCTCTCTATTATTTCATCAGATATTTCAAAATTAGCATATACTTTCTGGACATCATCGTTATCTTCCAATTGATCCAGAAGTTTTAATAATTTCCCAGCTACATTATCTGCATTAACAGTATTTTTGGGGATAAGTGTCTGTTCAGCCTTTTCTATTTGATATCCGTTTTCTTCCATGATTTTATGCACGGAATGCAGATCTGAATAAGCAGTAAATATCTCGTAATTTTCATTTTCACTTGAGAAATCTTCTGCACCGGCATCGAGAGCAGCCATCATAAGTTCATCTTCGTCTATGCCTTCTTTAAAAATTTCGATGCTGCCTTTTGGTTCGAATATCCAGGAAACAGAACCGTTTTCTGCCAGGTTACCACCAAATTTTGAGAAAATGTGTCGGATATCTGATACAGTTCTTTGTTTATTATCGGTAAGTGTTTCTACAATGATCGCTACACCGTTGTGTCCATAACCTTCATAAGTATAACTTTCATATTTAACACCTTCCAGTTCACCTGTTCCTTTTTTGATAGCTTTTTCAATATTGCTGCCCGGCATATTATTATTTCTGGCAGTAGTAATGGCAAGACGCAGTCTGGGATTCATTTCCGGGTTTCCACCACCTTCACGGGCAGCTACAATAATTTCTTTTACCAGCTTGGTGAATAGCTTGCCGCGTTTTGCGTCGGCTGCACCTTTCTTATGCTTAATAGAGCTCCATTTACTATGACCGGACATAAGACCTCCATATAAGAATTAACCACCTTCAAAAGGTGTTATCATCCGCAGGGTGATTATTATTGAAAAACAGGATCAATCATTTTTTTCGTTGGCTGCAGCTATCACTTTAACAGCAATTTCATCAGGAACTTTCTCCAGGTGAGAGGGTTTTTGTACGAATTTACCACGACCTTGTGTTAAAGATTTCAAAGCTGGGAAATAATTGAATAGTTCAGCCAAAGGTATTTGAGCATTCAGTATCTGTTTTTTTCCCTTTTTATCCATTCCCAGTATCTTCCCGCGACGTGTGGAAACATCACCCATTACGTCACCCATATATTCTTCTGGTATAATGATCTGAACTTCATGGATGGGTTCGAGTAAAATCGGAGAACCTGTTTTAAAGGCTTTTTTCAGGGCATTCCAGGAAGCTATCTTGAAAGCCATCTCAGATGAATCCACATCATGAAAACTACCATAATGTACTTCAACACTGATATCTACAATGGGATTCTCCGAAACAATACCTTTTTTTAAAATTTCATTTAATCCTTTTTCGATTGCCGGAATGAATTTTGTGGGTATGGTTCCACCAACAATAGAGTTGATGAATTCAAATCCTTCGCCACGCGGTTTGGGTTTAACTCGAAAATAAACTTCTGCATATTGTCCGCGACCACCGGATTGCTTCTTGTGTTTATAACTAACATCTGCATTACCGCGAAGTGTTTCTTTATAGGGAACTTTAGGCGTTTTCATTTCCGCTTCTATCTTATAACGTGATTTCAATTTTTTCGCCAGTAAGCCTACTTGCTGTTCACCAATACCGGAAAGAACGTTCTCAGATGTTTCAATATTCATCTCAAGATGAAGAGTAGGATCTTCTTCCAGAAGCTTACTGAGAGATGTTCCAATCTTGTCCTCGTCGTGCTGGTTTACAGCTTTTATGGTTTGCCAGAAAACCGAAGAAGGCAGTTCAGGTTTAGAGAGCATGAGTTTGGAACCCGGTTTCACAATAGAATTAAAGCTGCGGGCAACTTTCATTTTTACCAGAGCACCAATATCTCCAGCTTTGATCTGAGATGCATCGATACGGTTTTTTCCAATCACGAAATACATAGAACCCACTCTATCTTTACTGTCTTTTTCGGGAATTAAAACATCTGTTCCAGTGGTAAGTGATCCTGAAAAAACTCTTACATAAGCCAGATCACCAACGTTTGGGTCTGAGAATGATTTGAATACAAATGCCAGTAGTTCACCATTTTCTGAGATTTCAATATTCTTCTTAACTCCATTTTCTTCAATTTCCACTTCATTTATATCAGCAGGGGAAGGAAGATAATCAACAATTGCATTCATAAGCTCGCTCACTGCTATATTATGTGTAGCAGAGCAGGCAAATACAGGGACTAAAGATCCTTTTATAATAGCATTCTTAATGCCAGATGCAAGTTCATCATCAGTTAATTCACCGGCTTCAAAATATTTTTCCAGAAGAGCATCATCACTTTCGGCAATAGCTTCCATCAGAACCATTTTATGTTCTTCGTAACTATCAGCCAGATTAGCAGGTATATCAGTTTCTTTACCACCAATATAAGCCTTGCCTTTAATGATATCTACGATACCTTCAAATCTGTGTTCGCTACCAATTGGAAGGAAAACCGGTACAGGATTTAGATCGCAATTCTCTTTAATAGCATCCAGTGTTTTAATAAAATCTGCACCTTCGTTATCCAGTCTGTTAATTATTAAGCATTTTGCGGCATTGCTGTTTTCAAGTAATTCGATAGATTGTTCCAGGCTCACCTCATAACCGGCAGATGCATTAGCTACAAAAAAAAGTGTGTCTGCAGCAATAGAAGCAGCTATCTGTTCGCTGGCAAAATCTGCATATCCAGGTGTGTCCATTATGTTTATCTTACATTTTTTCCAATTATAATTGGCAACACCAATAACCATGGACATACCTTTTTCGATCTCTTCCGCACTAAAATCCATTACTGTGTTACCTTCTTCAATTTTACCAACTCTGGTTATGGTTTTTGAATTATAAAGTATTTGCTCAGTCAGGCTGGTTTTTCCTGCACCGGAGGCACCAACTAGAGCAATATTTCTAATATCTTTCATATTTCCTCCAACATATTATATACATTTCAAACGTATAATAATTTAAAGACAAACAAAAAAAATTGTCAGCTATTTTCTTGTCAACACTCTACTTCAAAATAATAACTTTCCCGATTTTTTCAGTAACTTTAGAGTTTGAAAGTTGTCTGGCTTTTATTTTATAGAAGTAAGTATTATTAGCAATTTCATCTCCGTCACCATCTCTGCCATCCCAATAAACCTGGTTATATCCTGCTTCACAGGAAGGCTTTTTCAAAGTACGAATCTTTCTGCCGGTAATAGTATAGATTGAAATCGTAATATCGGAATCTTCAGTTATCACAAAAGTAAAATAACCATCCTTCTTCATTGGATTGGGAAAGGGAAGCATTTGTTCGATGGCTACTTTACCTGAACTTTTAGCTTTGAATGTTGTTTCTGCCACAGTAGCATTGTTGAAATTATCAAATACGATAAGTTGGAGAATATGGCTTCCTTCTTCCAGGTCATTCAGTTGCCAGGAAAGCTCTCCTTTAGTACAGGACCCAACATTATAAACAAAACCCGAGGTAACATCGATCGGTTCGAAACTGTTATCCAGGATAAGCAATATCTTATGTCCCGAAGATCCCAGGATATTAATTCCATTTTCATCTTCTATCTCCGCTATTAACAGCGGATCAGTGGATACATAATCACCTTCAACAAATGTTCTATATTGTTTTAATTTCCACTCCGACTCCAGCCACAATTGAACTTGAGGTGAACCCATGCTGGTAGCATTTACTGGTATACCGCTGAGTTTAAGGGGGTAAAAATAATTTAAATAATCTTTATTCTGAGAATCTTCAAATACATAGCTTATGAGCCTGCCTTTTTCTCCGGCATGAACATCATCCGGAACTATAAATTGCGCATCATAGTCACCATTTGTAATATTTATTTCACCATTGAAGAAGGAGTTGCCGTTAATTGTATAATCTACAGAATATACCAGAGTGTCTGGACCAACTACCATTGAATTAGTATAAAAAAGATCATATTCAGATTCATAAGCCCTGAATTCTCCGATCTCATTGATAAACGAGGATTCTTCGAAAGTTCCGTTTACCTGAGCCAGTTCCCTGGCACGCAGGCTATCGGGAACATCACTGATAGAGCCCATAATCTCAGGTTGTGTTACCTGCAAGATAGGGTCACCCAATATATTATACAAGCGGCTGTTGCCAGAACCTGCTCCAGAATTATGTTTAGCATTAAACAATGAAAGTCCAATATTTTCCTGTTCATTTATTGCATATTCTAAAAATTTTTTGATAAGAGTTGTATTTGCAGTTGGATTGCATGATGCAGTTGCAGCAAGAGAAGCAATAGAACCGCCATCGTCATAAAATAATAACTTCTCGGAGATACAGTCATAAGTAGGTTCATCATATTTTCCCACACTACAGGAAGCTGCAATAAACAGAGGTAGGTGCTCAATATTCTGTAAAAGCCTTAAATGTGCGGAACCCCTGAAATAATCTTCATCTCCAAGAACATCCTCATTTCCGTGACCGATAAAATACCAGATCAATCGCCCTTCATTTATTTTGTTCAACATTGCATCTCGAGCATCGGGTTTGTTCTGATATTCATCAAAATTGTATTCTATACCATATACCTTATCTATAAATAAACCTTTGTTGAGAATCACTCCCACATCTTCTGCCCTGGCTGTATGATTCATTCCAGCTCCAGGACCCGATGTTCCTTCCAAACTACCCTTTTTGTGTTCATCATCTGCCATGATCAGAAGCATATTTAGCCAGAACCCGGGATTCTGGTTAATTATATAATCCGTAAGGCGTTCCATATAGAAATCCATATCATTGTCATTTTTGGCAGGAATTCTTCCGATAACCAGATCAGGATATACATTGTTATCAAAATCTACAAATCTATCGTCACTTACGGCACTTTCCGGATCTGTAGGAACGATTGGATAAGTCATGATCTTACACTTTTCATTTTGAGGATCCCAATCGCGGGTGCCCGAACCCATCAGAATTACATACTCCAGCGTCTCCTGGTTTGATA
>CBFDCX010000004.1:0-23262 GCA_965603415.1 uncultured bacterium | reverse complement strand
GTGAAACAATGGAAATTCCATTTAATCCAACCAGCAATGCTCCGCCATATTCTTCATGATTCATTTTTTTCTTTAGATAAGAATAGACCGGGAAAGAAAGCAATGCACCAAAAACAGCAACCCAGTCTTTTTTTATCTGCTCTTTCATTATTGAAAAAATTGAATATGCAACACCTTCGACAGTTTTAACCATAACGTTTCCAACGAAACCATCGCATACCACTACATCTACAATTCCTTTTAAAAGATCTTTCCCTTCGATATTTCCTACAAAATTTATATCTTTATATTCTTTTAATTTGTTATGTGCAGCTTTTGTTAATTCATTACCCTTTGTCTCTTCTTCACCAATATTCAATAATGCTACTTTCGGTTCATCGGTTTGGAAGAAAAATTTGTAATAGGAACTTCCGAGTTTGGCAAATTGTACAAGGTTTTCTGGTGAACAGTCAACATTAGCTCCCACATCCAGGATTATTTCAGGATTAGATTGTGTGGGAAAAGAAGTAGCAATTGCGGGACGTAAGATGTTTTTAATTCTGCCATAACCCAAAAGAGATGCAGCCATAACCGCTCCTGTATTGCCAGCACTTACCACAGCATCAACAGTTCCTTCTTTGTGAAGTTGTACCGCTCTTACTAAAGAAGAATCTCTTTTCTTTTTAACCACAGTAGCCGGAGCATCATCCATCGAAATTGTTTCAGATGCATGAATCACTTCTATTTTACTTTTATCATAAAAGAACTTATCCAGTTCCATAGTCAGGATGTCTGCTTTTCCGACAAGATATATTTTGTTGCAAATATTCTCTTTAATTGCAAGAATTGCACCTTCCACTTCCGGGAAAGGTGCATTATCACTACCAAATGCATCAATTGCAATATGCATTTATAATCTCAGTATCCAATTTTAGAATTATTCCTTAACTTCCAACACTTTTTTCCCATTATAATGACCGCAATTTGAACATATATTATGTGGCCGGCATGGTTCGCCGCAATTTGAACATGTGGCTACAGTTGGCATAGTAGCTTTATAATGTGTTCTCCTTTTATCCCGACGGGATTTAGATGTCTTTCTTTTAGGTACAGCCATCTTTTCTCCTTTTGTTTAACTTCTTATAAATCAAACAATTATGACCAGAATCATAATTTGGATAACCAAACTATTTTTGCTTTTTCATGTGTCAAGAATTTTGGACAGGACTTATTTTATAATTGATTACTTTCAGAATTATTTTTTGAGAATTTATTTTTTTATCAGAAAATAAATAGGAATTATTTACCTGATCTGTCACTGCAATTCCAGTGTGTTTATTACTGCAATAGATTTTTCCCAGCTCACATCCTTTCTCTACTTTGTCGCCAATTTTAAATGGCAGGAATGCACCTGTACCATAATCCAGTTTTGATGTCAGGTATTTACGTCCTGCTCCAAGTTCTACAAGTGCGTATCCGATCTTCTGTGAATCTATTGATTCTATCCAGCCGGACGATACTGCAATGATCGGAATCTCATATTTTGATTGAGGAAGAAGAGAAATGTCATCGCAAATATTTGGATCACCACCTTGAGCAGATATGAATTTACTGAAGCATTCCAGAGCTTCACCATTTTGTAAAACTTGCTCTACCAGGGAAGCTGCTTCATTCCTGTTTTCCACATTTCCGGTAAGATATAACATTTCCACAGCTAGGGTTTTTGTTAGCTCGTGTATATCTGGCAATCGTTTACCTTGCAGATATTCGATACATTCTTTGATCTCCAGGGCATTACCAATATAATTTCCAAGAGGTGAATTCATATTGGAAAATACCACCGATACTTTCTGACCGAATTTTTCTCCGGTAGCAATGAGTAATTCAGCTAATTTTTGTGCATTATCCAGGTTTTTCATGAAAGCACCGGTACCCACTTTCAGGTCGATAACTAAGTTCTTTGCACCTTCGGCAATTTTTTTGCTCATGATGCTGGCTGTTATCAGGGGAAGGCTTTCAACAGTACCTGTTACATCACGCAGGGCATATATCCTTTTATCGGCTGGAACAAGCTCTTCGGATTGGCAGATTATGGAAAATCCAACATCATCGACCATTTTCTTGAATTGTGCTTCAGAAAAATCTGTTCTTAAACCCGGGATGGATTCGAGTTTATCCAATGTACCACCGGTGTGTCCCAAACCCCGACCTGAGATCATCGGAATTTTGCCACCGCAGGCTGTAACGATCGGAGCCAGAACGATGCTTATCTTATCTCCAACTCCTCCGGTGGAGTGCTTATCAACAGTTTCGTAATCCGGGAATGAAATTCTTTTGCCCGATTCTATATATATCTGCGTTAAGGCTTGAATTTCCTCGATCTTCATTCCCTTAAAGTATATTGCCATTAAAAGTGCCGACATCTGGTATTCTGGTATCTTGTTATTCAAATAGGAACCAATGAAAAATTTCAATTCATCTTGTGTTAAATTCTCACCGGTTTTTTTCTTATTTATTAGTTCAACAGGATTGAATTCCATATTCTCTCCATTCAAAAAATTACAAAATAAATATGTTCCCAAGCATGTTGCTGGGAACACATTTCAAAATATCATCTTGTAAGTTTATTATCTTCTTACCACCAGCGTTGTTTATTATTATCATAAGTAAAGATACGTTCTTCTTCTTTGGAACCTTCTTTTACCAGCCAGAGTAAGTGTTTCTTGGGAACATTCCTATAAGTAAGCGGAACTGATGTCGCAGTTTGTTTTCCCAGAGATTTCCATTCGTTATCCCAATAGAATAACTCATAAACTTCACCTTCATCCAGGAACACTACTTTCTTAAATTCTGTAGCTTTATCAAAGATTTTTTTAGTTACCGAGACCAGTTCTGTTTCTTCATAATTTCCATCGCCTTCCAGGAAACGGAGATCACCGTTTTTCATAAGAATAAAAGGTTTACCGGCAGGTTCTAATTCCTTGTGTACATAGAACATGGGAAGGTAAACGATATTTACTCCCATATCTGTAAATGTTACTTTCCCATTTTTGATTTCAGACCAGTGAACCGTTTTCCATTTTCCCGAATTAAACACACTGAGATAGGCAAAATTTGTACTGTCCGGAATTTCATAATCCAGCGTGAAAGTAACATCGTGAACATTTGTGTAGTCGGTAGTTACATCGATGTAACTTTTTCCAGCCAGCCAGGCAGGAGCTTTTTCACCTTCCTGTAGTTGGAATACCAAGTTGCTTTTCTGTTCAGAGAACATTTTTCGGTATGCTTTAGCAAGACGATGACCTAGCGAATAATCACCAGGATCAGCTTCGCTTCCCATGAATGGGATTACATTCCCATCCGGTAAAACAATAGAATTCCAGGCGTGGTTGTTACCGGTATCTGCCCAGTGAGGAGTATAGTCGCTGGTTACAGGAATTCCATTTGCACGCATTGCATAAATAGTGATATTCGTCATGTCTTCACAACGACCGATCTTATTTTTAAGCATTTCAAAAAGTCCCTGGTCTGTTGGATTCAGATAAAACAGGGGATCGAATTTAAACCATTGTTTCAACGTTGTGTTGATAAGTCGGGCTGCTTCGATGGGATCAGCAGGGTTTTCCATCTGCTTTTCAAGGTCTTTGAAATCTTCCAGGAAATAACCCCGCCAGGAACGCCAGGATTCAATAGGTTCATTACTTCCACGATAGGGAAGAATATATTCTTTAAAAATGTCATAAGAATAATTTTTTGCCCATGGTTTTTCACGCCAGGCTTCAAATGCCAATTCAATATTATCTACAAGGAAATCGGCTGAGATGGTGTTGATATCCTTCTTTCTTTCTTTCACAGCCCAATTCAACTCACCGTGTTCAACTTCAAGTTCATCCATAGCTGATTCGGCTTCTTCATAGTTTTTATAATCGAGAACATTCCAGGGGATTTCAACTTTGTTTGAATCGTTAAGTGCGATCTCAACAAAAGAATGATCTTTCATATTGTTCAATAGATAATACAGAGCATCAAGTTGCAGAGAATCACCTTTTGAATGAAAATAGCGGATTGCGATTTTAAGTTGTTTTTTATTTTTTCTGGCCTCTTTCAAGGTACTTTTTATTTCGTCAGGATATTTTATAGTAGAACAGGAAACCAGTATAATAACAGTTATAACCAGAAGTAGATATTTATTAATTCTTCTCATTATTACCTCCAAGATAATCCAATTCGTTCAGGAACTTTTTCATTTGTGATTCAGCCTGCCATTTCCAGAACGTTTTACCATCAACATAATCAATTTCATTTTCAATACAATGTTTTATTAGTAAAGTATTTTTTTCTTTATACGGTAAATCAATTACTATCTCCGGTAATTTAATTCTCAATTCTGCCAGAACATCTTCATTATTCATTCCATAAGGTGTACAATTAATTAATATTAAAAAAGCATGTTGATCAATTTTATTTATTGGAATGAATTCCTTTGAATATTTTGTAGCCAATTCCATGCCTTTGTGTTCGTTCCTGGAAGTAATGAAAACACTGTAACCGGCTAATGCCATCAAAGCGCTTTCAGCAGTAGCTCCAGACCCAAAAATCAAGATCTTGTTTTCAGGTTTTATGTTTAAATAAAGAATACATTTCAAAAATGCTTCGATATCTGAATTAAATGTTCTCTTGCTTTTTGGCAGGAATAGATTTACTGGATGATTAACCGAATCTCGTGGATCGAGCAATTTTGTAATTTCTTTTTTAAAAGGCATTGTTACGGAAAAGCCAAAAAACCTGTCTTTAAAATCAGAGCTATTGAACCAACTCAAGAAATCGGAAAGGTCGTCAGTAAAAAATGGAAGATAAACTGCATTAAGTTTCTGGTTTTTAAATATAGTATTATAAAATTTTAATCCAAGCGATTGCCATACTTGTTCGTAGCCAACGATACCGCTTAAAGCTGTTTTCTTATTGATGTCTTTCAATTGCAGTATTGCAGCTTCTTCTTCAGTTAATTGACCATCTGCTGTTGTATGATGTTTCAATCCTACAAATGTACTGTCAGCTCCTAAATGTTTGTGTAAAATCCTTCCGATCTTTCCTAACTTTCCCATGGTTGCAAATATAACTGGTTTATTGGATTTTTTGATTATTTTTTCTATGAAGTTCAGTTCAATATAATTGGAAATATTAACTGCAATTTTTAAGTATTTTGCAGCTTTTGAATTTGAGATTTCAACTGCTTTTTCTAATTTTTGAATGTCTAATTCTTCCGAAAAATCATGATATGAGAGTATCAGGTTCGAGGTGGGAATATCCAGATCTTTATATTGTGAAAGTTCATAATCGACCAGGCAACTGAATTTATCTATCATTTTCCTGTAGAATTCAGTTTTTTCTTTGCAGTTTATTTGCTTTACTCCACCTTCCGAAATATCCCTGATGGTAATTATGCTTTTTGAATTTATATATTTTTCCGGGAATTTTTTGTATTCAGAATTGTAATCGAGCCGGTATTCAATCCATTCCAGTCCGGTTCTTTTTACCTGATCTGCCAGAAAAGTGTTATTTAAATATGGAATTGATAATATCAGCATTGAACTTTCATGCTATTTTCAAGGATGATTTTCCAGAGAGTCGAGACCTGCTTTTCATTAAAACCCCAGGTTCTTGCTTTCAGTTTTAGTTTCTCAAGTAATTCTTTTTCCCTGTTTTTATCTTCGATCTTCAGGTTGTTTTTTTTCTTATATTCACCGATCAGTTTGGAAATTTCCTGTCTTTTTAATAGTCCAATTAAAATTTCTTCGTCGATCTTATCTATAGCTTCACGGAAATCATCGAGATCTAATTTTGTATTATCGATAAGTTTCTGATAGCTGACAGCATCTGCCAGCACCAGTTTGATCATAGCCTTGGCTACCGGAATAATTCTGGGAATTATGCATGTATCGTATCTTCCACTTGATTTGAATTTAATCTCTTCTCCTGTATGGCATATGGTTTTCTGTTCGACATTAATGGAAGAAGTTGGTTTAACTACAAACCTGAAAATAATGTTTTGTCCTGTGCTTATTCCACCCAGAATACCACCGCTATGATTTGATAAGAATCCCCCTCTTCCCATTTGGTCGTTGGCTTTACTGCCTTTTAATTCTGCTAAAGTAAATCCATTCCCGAATTCTATTCCTTTTACAGCTCCGATAGACAAAATTGCTTTGGCAAAGTTTGCATCTAATTTTTCAAACACAGGGTCACCTAGACCGGCTGGGATATTATAAATTTTCACCTCTACAATTCCACCAATTGAATCCCCGGAATTTTTGGTTTTTTCCAGGTATTCAACTAGTTCTTTGTAATTATTCCGATCTGGCCAGTTGAGTTCATTTTGAAATGAAATATCGAAATTTGAACACTCAAACTTACCGATTTTAACCGGATAGATCTTTATGCTTATATCTTGTAAAAGATGATCGACCATTCCGGATGCTGCAACCCGGGCTATCGTTTCACGCCCGGATGCTCTTCCACCTCCCCTGTAATCGTATATCTTGAATTTTTTAAATAAAGAGAAATCAGCATGCCCGGGGCGGAAGATGTTCTTTAAATTCCGGTAATCTTCAGGTTTTGCATCTTTATTATAAACCACCATGCAAATGGGCATTCCTGTGGTTTTTCCCTCAAATACTCCAGATAGAATTTGAATGCGATCTTCTTCTTTCCTGCCGGATGAGAACCTTTTATTACCGGGTTTTCTGGCATTTAGTGCCTTCTGGATCTTTGCCAATGGGAATTCTATACCTGGCTTGATATCCTGTATAACAACACCGATGGCAATGCCATGACTTTCCCCGAAAGTTGTAATTCCTAAATAATTTTCCCAGGAATTTGATTTCATAACATAATTCCTTATAATAAATTTCTTAGTTGAGGATCAATTTATTATCTCTCGTGTCAATCATTTTCGACTTAGATAAAAGATAAATTGACAACTTAAAGCGATTTATTTCTCATCACTTCACAAGTAGATGAAGGAGGTGTAATGAATCCTGTTTTTCTTGCGGCTACTACAGAGATTGCCAATAAGACCAATATGCTCTCAATTGCTGCTAAAGGTGGTTTTTTGATGATCGTGCTTTTACTCATTTCTTTTTTGGGATTGATCATCATCATTGAAAGACTTTTAAAATTCCGAAATGCACAAAAGGACGAAGAAGAATTTCGTCAGGAAATTTATGGTTACCTGAATAACCGGCAATATGAGAAAGCAATTCAAATTTGCGAAACACGCAAAAACAGCCCATTTGCAGTTGTCCTGAGCAAAGCGGTGGAGAGTATCGATAAAAATGTATCAGATCTCAAAGAAATAATTGAAGCTGCTATAAAAAAAGAGATACATCAACTGGAAAAAAACCTGGGAACAGTAGCCACTTTTGCAGCTATCGCACCCCTTATTGGTTTTCTGGGAACTGTAACCGGTATGGTAAAAGTTTTTATGAAGATAGGTGGAACGGGTGGAGGAGTGGATATCAGCCTGCTGGCTAACGGCATCTGGGAAGCATTGATAACTACTATTGGCGGTTTAACTGTGGGTATCATCATGATCTTATTTTATAATTACCTGGTAGGAAAAGTGGAAGATTTTGCTCAACAACTGGAAGAGAATTCAAATGAATTTATTTTCAGTATCAGGAGAATCAAGGATGAAAATTAGCATTCGGAAGAAAAGGATATCCACTGTAACTATGATCTCTTTTACCGATGTTATTTTCCTGCTTATTATCTTCCTGTTGATCTCATCCAATTTCATTACTCATTCTGGGATCAAAGTCGATCTGCCCGGTTCCAGTTCTCAGCAGAATGAATTCAATAAAAATATCAGTATTACTTTAACAAAAGATGAAGAGATATACATTGATAACGAATATGTATCGTGGGAAGAATTACCGGAAATCCTGAATCGAAAATTGATCGATGATCCGGAACAAGTTGTGGTAGTACGAGCAGATAAGGATATTGCCTTAAAGAAAGTGGTAAAACTATTGGACCTGGCAAAACTATCGGGAACAAATCGTTTTTTCATTGCCACCGAGATCGAATATACAGAAGAAAATGAGTGAAAGAAAAACTGCTTTCCTGGGTTCGGTAGTATTTCATCTTTTAATTGTTCTGGCAGCCTTTCTAATACAATTGACCATCCTTCCACAAAAGATATTCAAACGGATCGAGATTATCGAATTCGGATTTAACGAATCACCAAATAATGAAAGATTTATCTCACCTCGTTCGCAGTTGTTCCGTACTTCCGAATCTTTTGAAAGCGGACGTAAAAGTAATCTTATACCCCAAAAAGTGGAATTACCAAAAAGTTACACGGAGTCGGATGAACCGATTTATGTTCCTCAACATAAGGAAACTGCTTACAACCAGGTCGACTTGAATGACAGGATCGGACAAAAAACTTTCAAGTCTGATCTTGCGGAAGATAATGCAACTACTACTTCGGAATCTGAAATAGAAGAAGCTGTAGCAGTTGCCAACGAAGATTATTTGAAATCGCTTACAAACAGGCTTTTTGGAGAGACCGGGGCAGATTCTCCTTACATCCTGGAAGGAGAGGTTACGAACCGCCGGATATTACATAAAGTTATACCTCTTTATCCGGAAGGTGTACAAAAAACTTCGAAAGTGAAAATAAGCTTTGAAGTGGAACCAGACGGATCCGTTGAAAATATGATCATTATTCAAAAAGCAGATTCAGCTCTGGAAAACAATAGCCTGAATGCATTAGAAAAATGGAAATTCAATGCTATTTCGCAGGATGTTGTGCAAAAAGGAATTATCACTTTTATCTACGAATTAAAATAATATGAATAGAATTTTATTTATCCAGGATCTGGAAGAAGCAAAAAAAGAATTTACAAAAATAAAAGTATCTTCGCAGGGTATTGCTGTAATGGCTCCTAAAGCTTTGGGATTATCCATCAAACTTACCAAAGTTCACGTGGGAGCTGCTAATATACTCAAACAGGAAATGTTATCCATCGGGGGAGATGCTGCTGTTGCCCGTGGTGTTGTAAATGGTGTGGAAAAAACAAGCGATATGATCCTGCTGGGAAATGCTGACAAAATAAAGAAATTGATAAATAAATTGGATCATCAGACAATATTTGGTCTTCCGGAAATCAGAACAGATCTAGAATTAATACTGGAGAATATATTGAGCAAACAAACAACTATTCTGAATTGCAATAGTAAAAAACTGAAATTAGATTCCATAAAAATAATGGGAGTTTTGAATATAACTCCCGATAGCTTTTCTGATGGGAATAAATTCATCCGGGTTGATAAAGCTGTGGATCATGCAATTCGAATGATGGAAGAAGGAGCCAATATCATAGACATAGGTGGAGAATCTACCAGACCTGGAGCGGAAAAGGTGGATATTCCTACCGAATTGGAAAGAGTAATTCCGGTGATTGAAGAACTCAGAAAACGATCCGATATCCCAATTTCGATCGATACAAATAAAGCTGAAGTTGCAAGCAAAGCTATTCAGGCAGGTGCTTCCATTATTAACGATATCAGCGCCTTGAGGTTTGATGAGGGAATGGTTAAAGTTCTCCAAAAGTATCCTAATGTTCCCATTATTCTGATGCACATGCTGGGAACTCCACGAACAATGCAGAAAAAGCCGTCTTATGAAGATACGATCGAAGATATCATGGAGTTCTTTCAGGAACGGATCGATCATTGTATTTCGAATAAGATCAATAAAAACAGAATTATCCTTGATCCGGGTATTGGTTTTGGGAAAAGACAAAGAGATAATTTAATTATTTTAAAGAAATTTTTTGAATTCAAGAGTTTTGGTTTGCCAGTTCTATTGGGCGCTTCCCGTAAAAGTTTTATTGGAAAGATCTACGATTCCAAACCGGAAAACAGGCTGGAAGGAAGCCTTGCAGCAACTGCACTTGCTTTCCAGAATGGAATTGATATAGTACGGGTTCATGATGTTAAACAACATAAATTTTTTATACAGACATTACAAAGAATAAAGGATGTTAAATGAGTATTTTAATTCCCAGGATAACGGATATTATTGATATTCTTATAGTTGCGTATATATTATACAGGTTGATCCTGGTATTGAAAAAAGCCGGGGGATTTCAAATTCTTATCGGATTGGCTGCAGCCTTGGTAATCTATTTTACGGCATCGATATTGAATTTGAATATGGTCTCCTCGGTTTTGAAAGTATTCAAAGATTATTGGGTGATCGTATTTATTATTCTTTTTCAGCAGGAAATTCGCAATTTGTTTGCTCGGTTAGCTCAAAGTCACAATTTAAAATCTTTGTTCAGCGATGCAAAAAAATCTGTGTTCTCTCCTCTCTTAAATGCTGTTTCAATAATGTCTTTCAGAAAGATCGGTGCATTGATAGTGATCGAGAACAGCAGGAAATTGAATGATTTCATTGAAACCGGAGAAATAATTGATGCCCAGATATCGGTAAAACTACTACTTACGATTTTTAATAACAAAACCATTCTGCATGATGGGGCAGTAATTATCCGTAACAACAGGATCTTGGCTGTGAAAGTGGTATTACCTCTTTCAGAGAACGTGGAATATGCACAAAAGCTGGGTACTCGTCACCTGGCAGCAGTGGGTATTACCGAAGGCACAGATGCATTTGTCATTGTTATTTCCGAGGAAACAGGAAGAATTTCTGTGGCTAAAAACGGAGAATTGTTACTGGATCTTTCCATTGATGAACTTTCCCAGAGAATCAAGGATGAAACAACATAAGCGACCTTTCCTGATTGCCGTAACCGGGAGTTTCGCTTCCGGAAAAACACTTGTTTCCAAGTGGTTAGAAGAGCAAGGATTTACTGTTCATTACACTGATAAATTGGGTCATGCAGTTTTGCAGGATGATAAGGTGATCTATATTTTAGCAGAGAAATTTGGTAATGAAATATTGAAAAATGGTGCAATAAGCCGTAAAAAACTGGGGGAGATCGTATTTGATTCCACTGAAAATCTTAAATTCCTGAACAGTATTCTTCATCCGCAAATTCGCAGTAAAACTCAGGCAATCATTGATTCGAGCAGAGAAGACAATCTCGTTTTTGAAATTCCACTACTCTTTGAAAACAAGCTGCAGGATACATTTGACTTGACGATGAATATATCTGCATCTAAAGAAAACCAGATATCTCGCAGTCAGAAAAGAGATAAAATGAAGATTGCTCAAATAGAACAACGGATCAAATCGCAAATGTCCGATTATGATAAACAGAAACTCGCCGATATCAATATTGAAAATAACGGATCGATAAATGAATTGTATTCCAGGCTGGAAAATCTTCTGCCGCTGATAAAAAGGATGAGTAAAAAAGATATCAAAAAAATGATTGAATTATAATATGTATAAAAAGAAATTTGACATATATTATCAGGTATATGAAATTAGTCATGAAAATAATCGGGAGGAATAAATGAGGAAAATTTATATTCTTACTTTAATGTTAATGATGTCTGTAATGATAAATGCAGATATCATTGAGAATGCTTTTACGCCAGGACTGCTTACGCCTTCCTTTCTTAATACCAATAATATCACAATAAATCATTCTGTTTCTTTTATGAGTGGGATTTCATCGAATAAACAGAGCTACTACCAGTCTGTTTATACAAATCATTTGAATTATCAGTTCAGTCCGAAACTGAATTTGAAATTGGATCTAAACTTTGTGAATTTTGGAACTGCCACTTATAAAAGCGGAATTGAATTTGAGGGTAATAACGATAACACCAGCAAAATACTTCCTAGTTTTCAGTTAAATTACGCACCTTCGGAAAATACCAGCTTCACAATAGAATTCAAGCAATACTCTGCTCCAGGAATATATGACAGATTCTGGAGATAAAAGTTAATTTTACAGGAATAACAAAAACCTCCCGAACAAATGGGAGGTTTTTTATTCTTCTTAGGATTAGTTCGCTATATCGTGGCTTTCAGGTTTTTCTTCTTTCGGGAATTTAAATCCCTTTTCGTTAAATAAGGTCATACAGGCATCCACAACATCCGGATCATAGAGAATACCGCGATTTTTCTTAATTTCATCCAAAGCTGCATCAATACCAAGAGAGGGGCGGTAAGGACGATGAGATGACATAGCTTCTATAACATCTGCAACACTGAGTATGCGGGCATTCAAAATGATCTCATCTCCTTTCAAACCTTGCGGATATGATGAACCATCCAACCGTTCCTGGTGCTGAAGTACTACTTCTGCCACAGGCCATGGGAATTCAATTGATTTTAAAATATCAAATCCGGTTTGGGGATGCGTTTTTATCAGGTTGAATTCTGTGGGAGTTAGTTTACCGGGTTTACTTAATATCTCTGCCGGGACGTTGATTTTACCAATATCATGAACCAGGGCAGCCAGATTCAATCCATCCACCTGATCTGCTGGAAGTCCCATCTCTCGAGCTAGAGCAGCAGCAAGCGTAGCAACACGCCTTTGGTGACCGGCAGTATAGGGGTCCCGCATTTCGACTGCTGAAACAAGCCCATTAACAGTTTCTTCCAAAAGTCTTTGCAGTTTTTTATAACTATCCTTTAGTTCTTCTTCCGATTTTTTCAGATTTGTAATATCTATTTTTACGCCAGCATGATATTTTTTTTCATTCTCCGGAATGATCTCGACCATTCTATCTTCGATCCACATGTATGTTCCATCAGATTTCTGCACTCTAAACCAGAGGGTTAGAAGATCTTCCTTTCCCGATTTTTCCCAGTCTTTATATTTTTGTTGTATATACTCTTGATCTTCGGGATGGATAAGAGTAGTAAATTTATTTTTGTCTTTTATAAAATCTTCTGCAGGAAATCCCAATAGATCGAGGATATTTTCAGACATGAATTCCTGCTTACCACCGGTTTCATATAAAATGATGTTCGGTACATATTTGAACAGTGTTGCCAGTCGAAGTTGAGTTCTCAGAAGTTTTTCTTCAGCTTGTTTTCGTTGTGTTATATCTTCTGTAATTATGACCACTTTATCGACTCTGCTGTCTCTATCCTGGATTGCATAGAAATAATGTGAAATCCATTTCGTTTTGTTTTTACCTGTAACTTTAAGTTCAGGAATGTAATATTCTCCACCTTTTGTGTATACTTCTTTCACATCAGGAAGATGTTCACCAAGATATTGATCTCGATTATTAAAATTGAAAGATGTTTTTTTCTGAAGTTCAGTATTCACCTTTGAGGGAGTTTTATTCCAGATTTTTTTCCATGCTTTATTTGCGATAAGAAGCGTGCCATTCTTATCTCTTACCGAAATTCCAAGGGGTGAATTATCGATAACTGTCCTGTTTAATTGTTCACTGGCCCGTAATGCTTCCTCAGCACGTTTTCTATGAACAGCAATTGCTACCTGGTCGGAAACAAATTCCAGAACTTTCAAGTCTTTTTTCTCGAAAGCTTTTTCATTTTCGTAACTTTGTATAGCCATGGCACCTATAACTTCGTTGTTTATTTTAAGAGGTACTCCCAACCATAGTTTGCTTTTCCATTTATAATTGGCAATTACTCCATCCATCATAAGTTTATCACGTTTCTTTTTATCCAGAAAGAGTGATTTTCCCGTGCGAATTACATAAGCAGTTAAACCTTGTCCAAGTTCCTGTTGAGGAGGAGTTTTTTTATTAAATTGGTCAACATAATAAGGTGAGAAGATTAGATTTGAACTTTTATCGTATAGCGCAATGTAGAAATTTTTAGTTCGAATAATCTTTGCAAGTTCATGGTGAATAGTTTTAAAGAATTCCTGCAGGTCTTTGGTTGAATTAACAGCATTTCCAATATTATAAAGTACATTCTGGGTTAGTTCAGAGTGTTTTCTTTCTGAGATATCGGTTATCATTCCATCCTGATAGATCCATTCTCCTTTTTCATTAAGGATGGTTTTGATACTCATTGAGCACCAGAAGACAGATTTGTTTTTTTTATAAAGTTGAACTTCGAAATCATGAATCTCGCTTTTAGAACTAAGTTCTTCCATAAGACTTATACGGTCTTTGGGTTGGAAATAGAGTTTTGTTGTAGGAACGGTCTTAAATTCTTCTTCAGATTCATATCCGAACATTTTAATCATAGTTGGATTGGCAGCTAATAGTTTTCCTGCAGGGGTTGCTCGGAAGATACCCACAGGGACATTAGTCTGTAGATCTTTGTATCTTTTTTCACTTTCCCGATGGGCTTTTTCTGCCAGGTTCCGCTCTTCGATTTCGTGCTGCAATTTCTGATAGGTCTGTGCATTTTTTATGGCTGTAGCAGCATAATTGGCAAATGTATCTGCCAGAGCCAGGTCTTCTTTTGTGAAATATGGTCCTATCCTGTTCAGGCAAATTGCTCCTAAAACTTTTCCCTCAGCCACAAAAGGAGCAGCGATGATCCTTTCATTTTCTTCTTCGCTTGTTCCAGGGATTTGATAACCATTTGTGTTTTGTACAGCATCGTTGAACATAAGGCTTTTTTTTACTTTTATAGCTTTTCCCGTAAAACTGGTTTCAATATCGAGAGGAGTAGACATGATCTCTTTTTCATAAACCGGGTCTATTACAATTTGCGGAAGTAATGTTTTGCCATCTTCTGCTATTAAGTATATGGTGCAGCCATAAGAGTCAAGTAAATCCATTACTTCTGTTGCGATACGCCGTAGAACTTCGATTATATCCAAACTGGAATTTATATATCGAGCTGTTTTTAAAAGTAATTCCTGTTGTAGTGTTTTACGTTGAAGAGCATCTTCTACATGTATCTTATCATTAATCTGTTTTTGCAGAAGTTCGTTGGTTCTTGTCAGTTCGTTTGTGCGTTGGTCTATCTTTTCTTTAACTTCGTCGTGTGCTTTTTGTAGCTTTTTTAAAGTTTTTTTTTTTGAAGTTAGATCTCTAATTGTAGCCTGGATTACATCCTTATTATTTAAACTGAAAGCAGTTAGCCATATTTCAGCCGTAAACAAATCCCCGTTCTTTTTCTTCAGAACCCACTCAAATTTGTTGTATCCGTCTGTATAGGCTTTTTCAAGATACCGGCTTGCAGCCAATTGGGAACTTTCTCCATTCGGCTGCTTTAAGGGTGAAACATCTGAAATCGTCTGGTTAAGTAATTCTTTTTTATCCGACACCTTAAAGAGTTTTATAGTGGCGTTATTATATTCAAAAATACCTTTATGATCTAACATCATTATGGCATCGATAGATGATTCGAACAGCCTTTTGTAGCGTTCTTCACTATTATGAAGTGCCACTTGGGATTCTTTTCTGTCTGTAATATTTCGAAGTGAGCCGATTATCTTTATTGTTCCGTTTTTATCATTTTTTACTATTTTTGCATTGACAGAGCATAACATTATACTGCCATCTTTGTCTTTAAGTTTCAAATAATAATCTGTAACCACGCCTTCTTTAGTGATCTTAGAAAGAAATGCATCTTTTTCATTGTAATCGAAGTAAATTTCATTGATCGATTTTCCAATGAGTTCTTCACGTGTATAACTACTCATCTCATCAACTGAAGGACTTATTTCCTGCAATATTCCATCGAAATCTATCTCACAATAAACATCCTGGATGTTTTCAAAAATCCTTTGATAATTATCTTTAGCTTCTTTCAATTGTTGTTGTTTCTGCTTTTGCTCGGTAATATCATTAAATATGCCCAATGCACCCTTATACAAACCTTGAATGTATTTTGGACTGGCATTAACATTTATTGTTCTTTTAACACCATTTTTTCGGGTTATTTCAACTTCATATTTGGAAGATTTATTATTTTTTCTCTGGTCTGTTTGTGAAAGAATCTTTTTAAATTCCGTATCAGAAACAAAATCATTAAGGTTCTTTCCCTTAAGTTCACTAACCGGGCAACCAAATATCTCTGCAGAGGCATTATTGCTGAAAGTTATATTTTCATCTTCATCTACAACGCAGATGCCTTCTTTAGTTGTTTCTACCAGAGTTCGAAATTTATTTTCGCTTTCTTCAAGCATTTTGTCCATTTTGTGCTTACATAATGCCATTTCAATAGTAGCCATCAGTTCACGTTCGCGGAATGGCTTCAATAAATAACCGAATGGTTCTGTTAGTTTAGCCTGCTTAATGAAATCACTATCAGAATAAGCAGTAATGTAAATAATGGGAATGTTTAGATTGGATATTTCCTTTGCAACTTCGATACCGTTTAATTTAGTTCGAAGCATAATATCCATAAGTATTAGATCTGGTTGGTTTTTTTTTACATATTGGATAGTCTCTTCACCTGTCGAAATGATCTTGGGTACAATGTAACCGTAATCCTTCAGTATTTTCTGGATATCTTCTGCTACTACTAGTTCATCTTCAACAATCAGGATGCATTCTTTTTCTGACATTTCCTATCCCTTAAATATTTTTATTAAAAAAATAAATTTGTGGAATGTTTTTCTGTCAAGCTGAATAAATTACAATTACTCTAATAAATTGTATTAGATATGATTCCAAGAAGAAAAATCTTCAGTTACTATCAGAAGTTTACAATCAAGTTTATCTTTAAGTTGGGTTTTACTCATATTATCCAGGGTTAGTCCATTTTCGTTGAAAATATTACTGCTTAATACAACGGTTCTGTTTTGTGAGGTATTAATTTGAGATAGGATATCTTCTCCTGCCAGAAGACCAGTTACTGTTACCGAAGGACCAAAGAAAATATTATCTATCTGAATAGTACTGATTTTTTCGGGCAATACTTCATTAATCTCCTCTGCTATTTCAGAAATATATATGAAAGCAAGTTTACCTGTAACAAAAATAAAACTGGAATTAATCGCTGCTATTTCTTTGATAAATGCTTCTTTGCAGGATTGCCAATTCTCCAGCATCAGCCGTATCATGCCAATACCGTTCTCCAGTTGGTGATAACCGTCGTAGAAATTCGCGGATGGAATTTTTTCATCAGCCAGCAGGTAAATTTCATCGGAACAGTAAGTTCTTAGAAATTTAGCTGATAATTCTATAAGCTCTTTTGCCAGTTCTGGAGAAACATTCTTAATATGGATGAGGGAATTCCTGCATTTTGTAAGTCCTACCGGAACGATACCCACAGATAGAACATTCAAACCGGGTGAAGTAAGGTCTTTCAAAGATCGAAACAATTCATCACCATCATTCCAGCCGGGCACAACAACTATCTGAGTATGAAGAGCTATTCCATTTTTAGAAAGAAATTCCAGCTTTTCCATAATGTTGAAATCTTGTTTGTAACGCAGCATTTTCCGGTGAAGTGAGGGATTGGTAGTATGAACGGAAATATATAAAGGGCTTAATCTTTGTTCAAATATCTTTTGGTAATCTCTTTCTGTAAGGTTTGTTAAAGTGATGAAATTTCCAAAGGCAAAAGAAAGTTTATAATCGTCATCTTTTATATATAGTGTTTCCCTGAAATCCGGGCGCATCTGATCTACAAAACAGAAGATACAATCATTTGTACAGGTTCTGCATTTGTGAGGAACAGGCTCGATTCCCAAAGGTATATCCCAATTCTGATGAATTGTTACCTGTTTGAATTCTCCTCGTGAATTTTTATAATTGATCTCCAATATTTCTTCTGCACCAAAAAACCGAAGATCAAGAAAATCGTAAATATTATGACCGTTGATGGAAATTATTGTGTCACCTGCTTGTAAACTGTGTTCAACGGCCAGACTGTCAGGAGCCACAGTTGCAATTTCTAAGGGCATATTATTCGCTGCTGATGAAAGCAGAGACGATCTTTAAAGAAGGTATTTCCTTGATTATAAGATTTATAGCAGAGGATATTGGAACTGCCAGTATCATTCCCACAGGACCCCATACCCAGAACCAGAAAATTAAAGCGATCAGAACAAAAAGAGGGGATAGTTTCAATCCTGTACCCATCATTTTTGGTTCTACGAAATTTCCCATTATCATCTGAGTGGAAATAAGAACTATGGAAATTGCTATAAGTTGCCAGCTGATTCCAAACTGGATAAAACAAATAAGCATGGGGAAAGCAGAAGCTACTATCGAGCCGAGATTGGGAATATAATTAAGAATAAATATCAAGAGTCCGGAAATTACAGCAAAGTCGATTCCCAGAACGGCAATGAAGAACATACTGATAAGTCCGGTGATAAGGCTAATGAAGGTTTTATTTACGATATAGGTTTTTACCGATTGTTCGATCTTTACAACCACATTCGTAGAATGTTCCGCTTCATCTTTTGTTAGAACCTTTTCAACCCGTTTGATCAACTTGGTTCGTTCCAGAACAATGAAAATCATAAAAGCAACTGTGAGAAGCAATTTTACAAGGAAGTCAATGAAAGTACCCATTGTGCCTGAGATTATCTTTGAAAGTGAAAATCTATCGGCAAGTTGAAGCCAGTTAACTTTGTTTTTCAGATAATCCATTACCTGTTCTACCGGGATTTCCAACTGAACAATAAGCTTCTGGAACATTTCGGTGATCTGTGTTTCGTATTTAGGGAAATCGGTTACAAAAGAAGAAACGCTGGTATAAACTATAGTTCCCATCAATGTGAATGAAACCAGGATTATTATTACCATCAAAAGTATAGTAATTCCCACAGGTATTTTCTTGTTAAGCAGGAAACGGTTCAATGGTTGGAACAAAAAAGAAAGGAATACGGCAAACGTTAATGGGATAAATATTGTTTTAAGCTCTTTAAGAATAACTACAACAATTGCCAGGCTGATAACACCTATAAATATTTTTATAGAATTTAACTCTTTCATTTTTTCTCCCTGTTATTATGGAGAATTAGTTAAAGTGGAATTTTTATGTCAATAAAATATTCTTTCTTTACTTGCTCTGGGTTTTTAATCTTTCCAACCTCTCCGGTTCATTTGCTTTCAGCCATTTATCTTTGGAAAGGTATTCATAAGCTAGGTTGAAATATTTTTTTGCTTCAGGTTGATTATTCTTGATCAGATAAAGCTCAGCCAGTTCTTCAAAGACATAACCATCCTGTTCTATCTGTTTTTCTTCAAATTCCTGCAGCAGTTCATTCTGGATATTCAAAGCTTCATCGTATTTTTCCAGGGAACGCAGACATCTTCCCACGCTCCACTTAGCGATCCGTGTTGCCTGCTCGTTGTTTTGGGTTTTACGCCATTCGTATCCTTTCTGAAATAGATCCAGTGCTTTTTCATATTCTTTCAAATCATGATAAGTCCAACCAATATTGTTATAAAGAGGACCCAGCCAACCTTTACATCTTTGGTCGGATGACGCTTCTGCAATCTCCATTGCTTTCAGGCTCCAGTCCAATTGCTTTTCTGGTGGTTCCACAATTCCCATCATATGAGCTGCATCCAGCGTGTAATAATCCAGTGCATTCTCTTTTCCAAAATTATAAGCTTCCAGGAAAATAGGTTTTGCATCTTCTCTTTTTCTTGAAGAATTGAGGATCCTTCCTTTTTCCAACAGATAGCGTATTTTACCGGTTTTCATGTTTGCTGTCATTATACTATCGGCAGTCTCTAAAGTTCTTCCTGCTTCATCGAATTTTCCCTGCATTCCCTGTGCTCTGGCTATCTGGGTAAGAAGTTCCACATGATATTCCGCATCGTAAGCTGTTTCGGGAGAATCTTTGAGGATAGGTAGAATTTCAGCGAATTTAATTTCGGTAGAATCAGGATGAGCATAATCCCACATGGCGTCGAAGTTAGGAAATGGGTTAATACCTGTTTCTGATCTTTTTTTCATAGAGCATCCTCCAATTATTCCAATTACTAAGAAAAACAATAATATTTTTTTCATTAGATTTCCTTTTATACATATGTTAAGTTCGGGAATCTATGAAAAAGTGGCAAGAAAAAAAGCACCCGACAAAAGTCGGATGCTTTGTTTTTGAATTATAGTGCTTAGAACATAAGTGTAAAAGATAATCTTAAATTTCGATAGAAATCAGCATCCAGCAGTGAATTACCTGCAGAGCCAAAATAACCTAACAGATCTATCTGCATTTTATCTGTTGGTTGGAACCCAATTCCGTAATAGAAATCGGTATCGCTGTAGGCAGAACTGTTGTGCTCACTAGTAGATTCATATATATTATCTTCTATCACGATAATAGGTGGTGATTCATCACCATATTCAGTTAGAGTTTTAAATGGATCTGCATCGGTGATTTGTCTTGCATCATTGATCGTGGTAAATACATTCCTGAAAATAGCTCCGAATCTTCCTGCCCATTTATTGTTATTGGTGAATTTATATTCAATTCCTACCGGAAGCATCAATACAGTCGAACTGACTTCATAAGTTCTGTCGGCAGTATAACCATAAGTTTCTGTGATCGTATAATCACTTGCAGTTGCTTCCTCATCGAGGATCTCGAAATCTTCGATGTTTTCAATCGATTCTGTATAATCAGTTTCACGGTTTGCAGTATTGTGATCTAGATGTCCGCCGATTCCAAAGTACACTTTCTCATCTAAAGGATAATTCAATCTAAAGTAGATATCAAATCCAAATTTTTTATTTGTTCCATCATTGGTAGATTCTTCTTTTCCCGTGATTGTTTCGATGTAATCTATATTGAGTGAATCTTCTGGATCGAGAAATTTATCAAAGTAAGTACTTATATCTTCTTCCGAGTCTTTGTAATCAAATGAACCGAAATTTATGCCAGCACCCAATCTCCAGTATCCATCATTTTTTCTTTCTGTTGCCTGATTGAAGGTTTTCCTGATGGAACTTCCAACAGCAAAAGAATTTCCTTTTTCTTCAACTGTAGAATTAAAGGTTGCCTGGTCAATTTCATAATCTTCCAATCCAGGTATATCTATGTCAAACAAATCTGTTCTATCTTCTTCGCTATCATCAGTACTCCACGATGTATTTCGGTTTTGAAAGTTGATATCACCACGAATTTCATAACCATTTACATTGGGAAAAAGTACAGACCCTAAGAAATCGAATGTAGAAAATTTATTTGTATTATTAAGGTCTTCAAGTCCATCCATTGTATTCTCATCAAAGTTTGTTTCAATATCATGATAGGTAAAATCGAGATTATAATCCATATAATCGTCATAACATGATTTGGAAAAATCAATTCTGCCGCCGATCACCACTGAACCAAGATCATAAGTGTGATTAAGAACGAAATTAAAAGAATTTATTTCGGTAAAATCACTCACGTCTTGATATATTGTTGTAAGGATATCATAAATGTCATCACCGGAAGTATCTTCGTAAGCAGTATATTCAGAAGTTAATGTTCCAAATCCAGAAATATCATCCGTGCCATTCAGGTCGGAGTCAATTTCTACAAAATGAGCGGTTTTGGAATTTTCAAACTTAATTAGAACGGCACGCCATAAATTTTCGACGAAAGGACATTTACCGGAAAATCCGATCAGATATGTATCATCGGTAACATTATCGAATACATTTTCATTAGATGAAGTTAGATTACTCAGATTTGTATAAAGCCTGCTTCCTTCCACGAATTTAAGTTCGATAGGATCATAAACAAGGTCGAGATCATCATCGATAATTGTGCCCAAAGCTACACTGCGAAAAGATTGGGTTTGAGCATTTGCCATACTGAACAATAAAAGTGTAAGTGCTGTTATCATTATTATTTTTTTCATTTTTCTGCTCCTTACCTGTTAATTTAACCAGAAGTGGAATTGACCGGTAAAACTATAGTCATTATCATCCCACTCGACCAGGATATTGGATTCATCATCCGTTACAATCCCTTCGATACCGCCATCACCAAATGTGTCCCAGCAATGAACAGCATAATGTCCGTCTTCCAGACCAATGGTGAATACTTGATTTTCGTTATTATTACTGAAAGTCTGATCAGTGGGAAAATAATAGGAAGATGTAGGATAGCAATATAAATTCCAGGATGCTTCACCGGGAACATTATCCACTGTTACGCTGATAGTTATAGGCGTTCCATAACCATAAAGATATTCCAGATGATTAGATTGTTGAGTATAGGTGGGAGCAATGGTTTCCACATAATATGTTAGCATGGTGCTATCTTCAAATGCGTAAGAATCGTAATACTCATAATACATAGAGTCTATTGTTGCGATTTCGGTAAAAGCTCCATCCTCGATCTTGCGATAGATCTTAAACTGGCTATCGGGTGAAGTGTTGTCCACCCATTCCACTTTAACGCTGTCTCCAACCTGAACTACTTCAAATAGAACAGGTGAGATCCCATCCGGATCTTCAAGCAGGAATTGTTTTATCCCGATCGGATCTTTATTTGCACAACCTACAAACAGTGCAATTATAACCAAAATCGGAATGCCGACCATCAATCTTTTTTTCATTTGTTTTCCTCCTTTATTTTTGGAAAAAGTATATCGATACGAAAAAAAGGTTTTTTTATAAATAATGTCAACATAATATTTTTATAATTGATATTTATGAGTTTTAAATTGATTTGTTTTTATTAAAATATAATTTTTTTTAGACAAAAAAGCAGCTCTTTCAAGCTGCTTATCGGATATATATGATTTAATTACACTCTATCGGGATATACATTTACAAACTTTCTGCCGGCTTTTTTGGTTTCATATTTCACAAAGCCGTCTATCAGTGCAAAAAGTGTATAATCTTTGCCTAAACCTACATTATTTCCCTTGTGGATTCTGGTACCTCTTTGTCGGATCAGGATGTTTCCCGCCAGAACTTGTTCTCCACCGTATTTTTTTACACCGAGATATTGAGGATTACTATCTCTACCGTTCTTACTACTTCCAACGCCTTTCTTATGTGCCATAATATCCGCCTAATTTAAGATATCTCTAATTTTGATCTCAGTATAATTCTGCCTGTGACCTTGTTTTTTCTGGTAACCTTTTCTTCTTTTTTTCTTGAAAACAATAACTTTTTTATCTTTGAAATGACTAATAATTTCAGCCTTAACCTTTGCGTTTTTTACGGTTGGCTTACCTACAATTGTATCTTTATCGGTGTGCAGAAGCAGAACATTCGGTATTTCTATCTCTGCACCGATTTCATATTCAGCTAAGAATGGAACTCGTACAGTTTGATCTTTTTCCACTTTCAATTGAGTTCCCTTAAATTCAACTATAGCGTACATCTTATCTCCTCACAAATTCCCGTCACATTTGGGAACGACTAAAAAATTTTCGTTGCTGTTTTCTGTCAAGATTATTATCAAGTGTTATAAGTATCTGTGTATTCCTTTTTTG
>CBFDCX010000003.1:0-23879 GCA_965603415.1 uncultured bacterium | reverse complement strand
TTATGAATAAAGCAATAGTTCTTATCAGTGGTGGAATGGACAGTTTGGTAACAGCTTCCATAGCCAAAAAAGAATGTGACGAAATTTACTTTCTGCATCTGAATTACGGTCAGAGAACTGAAGTTCGAGAGTTGCGTTCTTTCCGTAAAATGAAAGATTTTTTCAAACCCAGGGATGTACTCATAGTCGAAGTGAGCTACTTGAAAGATATCGGTGGTTCCAGCCTTACCGACGAGAATATGGAAATTAAGGATTTTGATGGTTCTGATGAAGTCCCCACTTCTTATGTGCCTTTCAGGAATGCTCATCTCATCACTATCGCTGTCAGTTGGGCGGAAGTTATCGGAGCAAACAGGATCTATATCGGAGCAGTGGAAGAGGACAGTTCAGGCTATCCCGATTGCCGTGAGAACTTTTATAAGGCGATGGGAAAAGCTGTAGATCTGGGAACGAAAGATGAAACAAAAATTAAGATCATCACACCGATAATTCATAAGAAGAAATCTGAGATAATCAAATTGGGAATGAAACTGAATGCTCCCCTGGAATTAAGCTGGAGTTGTTATAAGAACAATGATATTGCCTGCGGGAAATGCAACAGTTGTGTGCTGCGTATTAATGCCTTTAAAAAAACCGGCATAAAAGACCCGATTCCGTATGAGATAGAGATAGATTGGGAAGAATAGAACACGAATGACACGGATAGGGCGGATTTGCACTGATAATAAAATTAATGTCCTTTTTTATATCTCGTTCCCAAAGTCTTCTTTGGGAATGAAAGTGAAAGTAAATGAGAAAAATTAAAATAATCGGTGCAGGATTAGCTGGAAGCGAAGCTGCTTTGCAATTTGCAGATAACGGCTGGAAAGTAGAGCTTTTCGAAATGCGTTCAAAGGTGCAGACTCCTGCACATCACACAGCAGATTTTGCCGAACTGGTTTGCAGTAATTCCTTAAAATCAAAATTAATAACCACTGCTTCGGGGCTTCTAAAAGAAGAGATGAAATTATTGGGATGCAAACTGCTTCCCATTGCTGAAGAATGCAGCGTTCCGGCAGGAAATGCGCTGGCAATTGACCGAGAACTTTTCAGCAGAAAAGTCACATCACTTATTGAATCTCATCCGAATATTTCAATCCATCGTGAAGAAGTTACAGCGTTAAATGATGAATTAACCATCGTTGCAACCGGTCCCCTAACTGCTGAGAATCTAATAAAAAGCCTTATAGAAATTATTGGGAATGAACAACTCTATTTCTTTGATGCGATTGCACCGATAGTTTCTGCTGAGAGTTTGGATCATAATTTTATTTATCGTAAAACACGCTATGATAAAGGTGATGCTGATTATCTGAACTGTCCTTTTTCCAGAGATGAATATTTCCAATTTGTAGAAGCTTTGAATGAAGCGGAAAAACACGAAGCAAAGGAATTTGAATCCGAGTTCTTTTCAAAAATTGATTTTCATTTTTATGAGAATTGTACTCCCATCGAAGAACTTGCACGACGTGGAAAGGAGACACTTCGCTATGGTGTAATGCGTCCGGTGGGGCTGGAATATCCCAAAACGGGTGAGCGACCTTATGCGGTAATTCAACTGCGAACAGAAAATAAAAATAAGACATCTTATAACCTGGTTGGCTGTCAAACGATGCTGAAATACAGTGACCAGAAAAAAATCTTTCGCATGATTCCCGGACTTGAAAAAGCAGAATTCCTGCGCTTTGGTTCTATTCACAGAAATACTTATTTGAACGGACCTCACATTTTAAACGAAAATTTATCATTAAAGAATAAACCAAATGTTTTCATTGCCGGTCAACTCAGTGGTGTGGAAGGTTATGTGGAGTCTATTTTGAGTGGATTGCTGATTTCGAAGATAATTCAAGTAGAATCCGTAAAACAAACCTCCGGTTTGTTAACAATAATGGATATGAAAAATGTTTCGAGCAAAACAGGTGTTTTGCAGAAAACTGATATTCCCAAAGAGGGCTTTGGGAACGATAAGAAAAGCTTAACCAAATCGGTCGAGTTGCTTCCCAAAACCACTATCTCCGGTCAACTCTGGAGGCATTTAATAACAGAAAACAAAAACTTCCAACCCATGAATGCTAATTTTGGTTTGTTGCCACCTCTTGTTGAAAAGATCAAAGATAAAAAATTAAAGAAGCAAAAACTGGCAGAGAGAGCGATTGGTGATCTAAAGGAATTAATTCAAGTTACATAAATTCCTGATAGAACTCCGATTCTTCCAGCACGGGTATCTTTTTTATCCATTCTTTTCTCAAGCGTAATTCTTTAAAGAATCTGGTAACTCCAATATCATAATCGGGCAGATCATCCGTAGCACGGCGGTTTTCATAGAAGAGGTTATTCTCAATCAGGAAATTTTCAGGAATAGAATGTTCGGCAAGAGCACATTGAAAGCCATAATACTCGGGAGAATCGTAAGCGGAATCCTGAGCGGTTTGCACTATAATATTACCGCTGAAATATCCCGGATTTTCTTCCGTATTGGAAGTAATGGAAGCACCCATTGCCCCAGTGTTATAGATGATGTTGTTAGAAATTTCAGCAACAGGTTCACCTTTATCGGCATCCCACAATGCTATGCCCCAGGTAATAATGTCTTCCAAAATATTGCTGCGAGCGGTTACCCGGGCATCCACAAATATTCCTATTCCTTTCCAGTAACGACGGATCAGGTTATTTGCAATGCGTGCTTTTGCATTCCAGGTTACACCGATGGCTACTCCTCTTCCACCACCGGGAATATTGCCGCGTACCTTATCGAGCCCATCGATGATATTTTCTTCGATCACAGCTTCCGAATCACGATACAGGGTGATACCATCCCAGGAATTACCCGATATCTCGTTGTTAATAATGGTTAGAACAGAATTTTCTCTTCCACAAATTCCCATGATACCGGAAATATTTTTGGCTATCATCAATGAATCACCCAGATTCCTGGTTATGATATTATTCCTGATAGTTACACTGCTGTTTGAAACAACAATTGCAGCGTCACTGGCAAAAGCAGCAGAATCACGTATGCCACCGGTAATAGTTAAGTTTTCCAGTATGCCTTTTTCGCACTCTTTGAAATATAAACCATAACCGGCATTAGAATAAATAACAGCAGAACGGTCTTCCGGACCGGATATTCTTATGTTCTTACCTGAGATTCTTAATCCGTAAGTTGCAGAAACAGGTGTATCGGGATCCTGACAATTTCCGCAAGTAGAATCTATAAAAGATACTGCCGATAAATTATATCTGCCGGAAGCCAGACGAACATCCAGTGATTTTTGTGGTTTACGGAATATCTTTTCCAGATGATATGATGTTTTTACATAAATAACTTTCACCGGTTTGTTTAAAAAGAAATTTAAAATCAGGATAAGAAAAAATAAAATTATTGTTATGTGATGTTTTTTCATAATTCATACATCTCCGTTCTTCTATCTGTAAACACATCATTATGTACAGTAGCTTTTTTATCATTCGCTTCTTCCGGGTCTATTTCAACAATATATACGGATTCTTCTACCTCATTTAATCTTTTAATTATTTCTCCTTTTGGATTTATGATCTGACTCATTCCCGTAAATGTTAGTACTTTATCAGCGTTTCTCTCAGTTCCTGTGCGGTTTGCAGTAATAGAAAAGACCCTGTTTTCTATGGAACGGGTTATCATTGCCTGCTGACACCAGGGTAAAACCAGGTTGGAAGGATGGACTATTATTTGTGCTCCTTTCAGAGCTAATGTTCTGGCACATTCAGGAAATATCCAGTCGAAACAGATCATCAATCCGATCCGTATTCCTCCTTTTGCCTTGAATATTTTAAAACCTGTATCACCCGGTTCAAACCATTTTTTTTCTTCGAAGAAAAGTTGTGTCTTACGATAGATAAATATGTTACCATCAGGATTTACCAGCATAGCCGAATTAAAAAACTTATTATCTGCCTTTTCAGCAAACCCTACAATGTAACTGGTGTTTTTTTCTTTTGCTAATTTTTTAAAAAGTTTTGCTGTATGTCCATCCTCAGGGGATTCAGACATTTTTTTTAGTTCTTCCTGATTCTTAAAAAGATAACCGGATGCTGCAAGCTCGGGAATTACTATCAGGTCTGCATTAACTGGTTCTAAAAGCTCCTTCATTCTGGTTAGATTGTAATCTATATCAAATAATTTTGGTTCAAATTGGCATACTCCAACTTTATACTTCATTCATACCTCCGCTTGATCAGGATTAAGAATCTTTTTTGAATTTGATTTGTCAAAACAATTATTATAATATATATATAATAAAATACGCTTGACAGAAAGATAGTGAATTTTTTTTTGAATCGAGTTTTAAAAAAGGAAAAGGCGCATATTATCACGCTGACGATAAAGTCAGCATTTTTTTGATTTGTATTCGGAACCACTGTTATTCAGTGGTTCAATAGTATAATGTGTGTTTTGTTGTAAGGATAGGTTATGATTGGAAGGATCGAACAGATAGCAAAAGAGATTTGTACTCAGCAAAATGTTGCTCTCTACGATGTAGAAATGAAACGAGCAGCAAAAGGCTTGATCATAGTGATCTATATCACTAAGGTAAGTGGAGTAACTATTGATATGTGTAAGATCGTAAGCTATAAAATTTCCAATATCCTGGAAGAAGAAGACTTTATTGATGAGCGTTATTTTCTGGAAGTTTCCTCACCCGGATTGGAAAGAGACCTGAAGCTGAAGAAACATTATGTGAGTGCAATTGGAGAAAAAGTTAAGATCACTTTCAGTTATAATGAAAAAAGTAAAACAGAGATCGGAACTTTATCGGAAGTTCTTCCTGATTCCGTTAAGATAGAGTTTAACGGGCAGACCTGTGAAATAAGGTTTTCCCAGATAAAAAAAGCAAGAACCTATTTTGATTATAAGAAATAGATTGGAAAGGAGTGGTTATGAGTTTAAACTTAATGGGTTCTCTGTCTGAATTAGCAAGTTTAAAACAACTTGATAAAGAAAAGCTGGCAGAGATCATTAAAGAAGGTTTATATCAGGCTATTTCTAAGAAGCTGTTAATTGAAAATGATTTAGAAATAATAACTGATTTTGATTCCAACCAGGTAGCTGCCAAGTTCAATAAGATCGTGGTGGAACGTGATATGTCACTGGGTGAGATATCTCTGGATGAAGCCAAAATGTACGATGAAAATCTCGAATTGGGTGATACATTTCCTGCTGTTATTCCTATTTCCGATTTTGAACCTAAAGTTATAAAAAATGCCCGTAAAGCTATCCTGGAAAGAATTAAAGCGCTGGAAGAAGACCGCATTATGTACGACTATGAGAACCAGAAACATCAGATTGTATCGGGCAAAGTAAGTAAAGATGATTATAACGGATACCTGATAGACATCGGCTATGCAGATGCTCTTCTCTCAAAAGATGAACAGATCGAGGATGAATATTATAAAGTAGGTGATATGATCCGTGCCTATGTTATAAACATCCGTAAACGCAAGAATGATGTCATAGTTCTTTTGTCTAGAACCAGACCGGAATTTGTTAAGAAATTATTTGAAGCAGAAATGCCGGAGATCAATGCAGGAGAAGTGGAAGTTAAGAAGATCGTTCGTGAACCCGGCATGCGAACAAAAGTAGCTGTTCATTCGCTGGATAAACAGATAGATGCTACAGCAGCTTGTCTTGGTCCGCACGGTGTTCGTATCGAATCCATTCGAAAAGAATTGAATGACGAACTGATCGATATCGTTCTGTGGGATGAATCTCCAGAGCAGTTGATAGCCAACGCCATTGGACCGGATCTCGTCGAGAAAGTTTATTTAGCTGAAAGAGGTAAATTTGCCCGCATCATCGTAAATGAAGCCAACAAAAACCTGGCTATCGGAAAAAAGGGTAAGAATGTAAAACTGGCGGCAAAATTAACTGACTTCAAACTTGATATATACACGGAAGAAGAATTTGAAGATAAGATCTCTGAAGAAAGAAGGATCACCAGTCATGTAAGTGATCTTGACGGTGTAACCTCTAAAGTGGCAGATGTCCTGAAAAAGCACGGTTATACATCTGTTCAGGATATATATGAAGCCAGCACTGAAGAATTATGCAACCTGGAAGGTCTGGGCAAAAAAACTGCTACTAAGATCAAGGAATCATCAAAGTATTTCTAATGCCTAACAGATCATCTAAAGCAGGGCATATACCCGAACGTACCTGTGTGATTTGCAAAAATAAAACAAGGCAGGATGAGTTAATGCGGTTTGCTATTATCGATAGAGAAATTGTATTCGATATAAGAAAAAAAATGGCATGCCGTGGTTATTATGTTTGTAATAATAATGAATGTTTACTGAAGCTGGAAAAGTGGTTGAGTAAATGTTTAAAGAAAATAAAAGTGGATTGAAGATGGAAGAAAAGATCTTAAATTTATTGCATTTAGCCAGGAAAGCAGGTAAACTGCAGTTTGGCTTTGATGCTTGTGAGCGCTCCTGCTTCAGCTCTCATGCAAAACTTGTGATCTATGCTTCCGACCTTTCCCACAATACCCGGAAAAATCTGATTGAAATGATTCAAGCAAATAACGTGAAGAGTATAGAGTTAAGTACTAAAAAGAATTTCGGGAATTCATTTAAAATACGAGAAACTGGAATTATAACTGTAAATGATTCGAATTTTGCAAAGGGAGTATTGAGCTTAATCGTTTAGCCCGGAGGAATTATGTCTATCAGAGTACATGAACTGGCAAAAGAATTCAAAATATCGACTGCGGCTTTGAAAAAGCACCTTGGTGATTTAGGTGTTACAGTAAAAAGTCACATGAGTCCAGTGGATGATGAAATAGTAAAAAAATTACGTGCCAGATTCAACGAAGAAATGAGCGCTGTTAAACAGCTTCAACAAGATAGAAGGGTTATTCACAAGAAAATCGTTCTGGCTGACAAGAAGAAAGATGATGCTAAAAAAGACAGACTTGTAAAAGCTGGTCAAACCAAGAGGGAAGAGGTTCCCGTTTTTGTAGAGAAAAGCATAAAGAAATCTGAAATAAGAGCGACAAAATCTTCATCTAAACCCGGGAAAAGAGGTGCTGCAGGTGCGATTTCCAAAGCTCCTCCCAAACAACCGGACGTCATCCCCGAAAAGAAATTCAGAGACGATAAAAAAACAACAGGGAAAAAATACGAAGAAAAAAACAAGCATTTAGAAGCTAAACTTAAAAGCCTCAAAAAAGGTGGCAGGAAAAAGAAATTCATTCCTACTGAAATAGAACAAGCTGAAATCACCAAGAATATTCGTAAAACTCTATCGTCATCCTCTAAGAAAAAGAAATACAAAAAAGAAGATAAAGACACAGAACTTGGCGATGTTAAGATAGTTATAAGTGAATTTACTTCTGTAAGTGAATTGGCAAAATTAACGAATGTCTCTGCCACAGATATCATCTCAAAATTCTTTATGATGGGGCAAATGGTTACCATAAATCAGCGTTTGGACAAAGAATCGCTGGAGATGATCTGCCATGAATTCGAATTTGACGTAGAGTTTCAGGAAGAATATGGAGCCGAGATATTACAGGAAAAAATTGAAGAAAAACCGGATGTAGAAAAGGTGCATAGACCACCGATTGTAACCGTAATGGGACATGTGGATCATGGTAAAACAGCTATTCTTGATAAAATACGATCTACAAATGTTGTTGCAGGGGAAGCTGGTGGAATTACTCAGCATATTGGTGCTTATCAGGTGGAATATGACAACAGGAAAATAACGTTCTTAGATACTCCCGGGCACGAGGCTTTTGCTGCCATGAGGGCAAGAGGAGCCAATGTAACAGATATTGCCGTAATCGTTGTGGCTGCCAATGAAAGTGTAAAAAAGCAGACCATTGAAGCAATCGATCATGCCAAGGCTGCCGGAGTTACTATTATCATCGCAATAAATAAGATCGACCTGAAAGATGCCAACGTTGATAAATCAATTTCAGACATGATGAAACAGAATGTTATGTTGGAAGGTTACGGAGGTGATGTCCTCTGGACACAGTGTTCTGCTAAAACCGGAGAAGGTATTAATGAATTATTGGATGCCATTCTTCTCTCAGCAGAAATGAAGGAACTCAAAGCTCCTGAAAAAGTACATGGAAAAGGTATTGTCATCGAATCAATGAAAGATCAGCGCATGGGTACAATCGTTACTATCCTGTTGCAGGAAGGGATACTGAAAAAAGGTGATAGCATTGTATGCGGTGCTACTTTTGGAAAAGTGCGTAAGATGGAAGATGAACGTGGTAAGGAAATTCCGGAAATCCATTCTTCTGATGTAGCTGTGATCTTTGGATTGAATAGCGTTCCCAAAGCGGGTGATATACTGAACCAGGTAGAAAATGAAAAAACTGCACGTCAGATCAGTTCCGAGAGAATGAATATTCGTCGTGAACGTGAAAAATATCAGAGCAAAACCAACCTTGATAATCTGTTTCAGAAGATCAAGGAGCATAAGATGTCCGAAATCAAATTAATCGTTAAAGCCGATACGGACGGTTCGGTGGAAGCATTATGCGATTCCTTCCAGAAACTCAGTACAGATGAAGTGATCGTTAATATTATCCATAAAGCTGTGGGTGGTATCAACGATACGGATATTAATCTTGCTGCTGCATCCGATGCTATTATAATCGGTTTCCATGTTCGTGCGAATAGTATAGCTAAAAAACTGGCGGAAGACGAGAAAGTAGAAATAAAACTTTACCAGGTGATCTACGAAGCGATCGAAGATATTGAACTGGCTATGCAGGGTCTTCTTGCTCCTGAACTAAAAGAAGTATTTTTGGGAAGCGCTGTAATCAAACAAGTTTTTAAGATCAAGAATGTAGGCACTATCGCTGGTGTGGCAGTAGAGAAGGGCACAATTAAAAACACCGGGAAAGTGCGTCTTTACAGGAATGATATCATGATCCATGAAGGTGAACTTTCTTCTTTGAAACACTATGCAGATGAAGTGGATGAAGTGAAGGCTGGTTCTGAATGCGGTATTGGTATAGCAGGATATAATGACATAAAAGAAGATGATATTATCGAAAATTATATAATAGAAGAAGTTACAAAAAAACTAAACAAATAAACTGGATTAATAATGGCTCGAATACGTATTCAACGGCTGGAAAGTGAACTATTGAAATTGATCAGCACTGTGGTTAGTTTCAAACTTCGTGATAAGAACCTGGCAATGGTCACAATCACTCATATTAGGCTTTCCAATGATCTTTCGCATTGTAGAATTTACTATTCCCACCTCGATAATAACAATAAAGATGCAGTTGCAACAGCTTTTATAAAAAGTGCTGGATTTATAAAACGTGAAATAGCAGCAGCAAAGTTTATGCGAATAATTCCTGAACTCTCTTTTGAATATGATACTACCGGAGAAGAAGCACGTCACCTGGATGAACTGTTTACCAGAATTCATAATGAGAATAAAGATGAGAATTAAAGAATTAACAATAATGAAGCAGCATTTAAATGCAGCTATTAAAGAATATGATTCAATCGGGATAATTACACATAAAACACCCGACGGAGATGGATTGGGTGCATCTCTGGCAATGCAGGAATTACTTGCCTGCCTAAGTAAGAAAGCCGATGTTATTTTAGAAGAACCCATTCCCGTAGTTTATGGTTTTCTGGATGGAGAAAGAAGAACTATCGTTTTTTCCGAAAATCTGCGTTACGATCTTTTGATCATACTCGATTGCCACGAAAAAGAGCGGGTTGGCAGATGCGAACCTCTTATTCCTTTCTCTCAAAAGGTTATTGCTCTCGATCATCATATCCAGGGTGAGATGATCCCCGATTCGGAAACTTATTTAGACACTAAAACCGTAAGTGTAGGTGCAATTCTTTTTATAATGTTCGAAGATGAGCTCGAGGCTTTTCCTCCGGAATCTGCTCAGTATATTGCCAGAGCAATCTACACTACCATACTTAACGATACGGATAATTTTCTTAATGCCAATGTTGATGCCCAAACTTTTACCATTTGTTCGAAGCTGATGAAATACAATATTCAACCGGGAAGAATAACAGAATTATTCCTGCTGAGTAAATCCGCCCATGAGATGCGGTTTATAGGCGAAGTACTCTCTACTATTCAAACATTCGATGACGACAACATCCTTTTTATTGATTCCACTTATGAAATGCTTCGAAGAAATAACCTGGAGCAAGAGGTCAATAACAAACTTACTCGCTGGGTTAAAGGTACAAAGAACGTAAAAGTAACTGTTTGTTTCCAGGAAGCAAATAGGAATAGATATCGTCTTAGTTTGCGTTCAAATTACATCAATGTAAATAAAATAGCAGCAAAATATGGTGGTGGTGGTCACAAAAAAGCTTCCGGTTGTGAAATTAAAGGAAGCCTCGATACAGTTAAACAGACAATTCTCGAGGATATCAGGGAACAGTTATAAATGTCGGATTATGGCATAATCCTGATCGATAAGCCTGTTGGGATAACCTCTTTTGATGTTGTAAAGAAGATCAGGAAGATCACAGGAATAAAAAAGATCGGACATACCGGTACTCTCGATCCATTTGCCAGTGGACTCTTGCCTGTATGCATTGGCAAAGCCACCCGAATTTCTTCCAAACTTAGCGGTAAAGAAAAAGAATATGTTGTTACTATTCAGTTTGGTATCAGAACAAATACCGGTGATAATACAGATTCTATCATTGAAACGAAAGATATTCCAGAACTTACGTTAGCAAATATCGAAGAGATAATCCCGCAAATACTTGCCATTAATGAACAGATTCCACATAAATTCTCAGCTGTCAAAGTAAACGGTAAAAAAGCTTATGAACTTGCCCGGGCAGATGAACCGGTTGAACTTAAATCCAGACCTATCAAAATTCTCTCTTTTGAGATTACCGAATTGAATTTGCCATACCTAACCTATATAACAAAAGTAAGCAAAGGTACTTATATTCGTTCATTAACGGAAACTATTGCAGAAAAATTAAACACAATTGCTACCACGTTAGAACTTCGTCGAACAGAAATCGGTGATATTAAAATTGAAACTGCTGTAAAATTTGATGAAATTGATTCTATTAATTGGCGGGATCACGTGATCCCATTGAGTCAGTTTTTTAAAGATATACCGAAATTAGTTGTAAATTCTATAAATGAATTTAACGATTTTCAAAATGGAAGACCATTCAAAGTTGACACAGAAGACGTAGAGGAAATTATGATCCTGGATGCTAAAGGAACGTGTCTGGGATTTGCATCCATTATACAGAATCTGCTCAGACCCAGGATAGTATTTATATGAAATATTTTAAGAACCAGAAATGCAATTTTACTCATCCAGTTATCACCATGGGTACTTTCGATGGAGTACATCTTGGTCATCAAAAACTATTGCAGGAACTAAAACACATCTCTCAGAAAAAAGGGGGAGATGCAATTGTAATTACATATTATCACCATCCCCTGGAGACGATACATAAATCTACATTTCCTTATTTGCTTACTGAAAAAGAGAAGAAAGAGGAATTATTAAAAAAATATGGTGTGGATTACGTTCTTTACCTTGATTTCAATGAAAACATTGCGAATATTTCAGCAGAAGATTTTCTTAATAATATCATAATTAGTGAAGTAAAAGCAGAAGCAATTGTAGTAGGCTATGATACACATTTTGGCAAAAACCGTTCCGGTGATTTTCAGTTTTTAAAGGAAAATTCAAAAAAATACAATTACGAGATAGATATCATCGAACCTTATAAGATAAATAACAGGATAGTTGGCAGCAGTCTTATCCGCGATCTGGTGCGTGAAGGTAATATGCAGTATGTATCAGAGCTTCTTGGGAGAAATTATTCAGTATCAGGTATTGTTAAAACGGGGCATCATATTGGGCATGGACTGGGTTTTCCCACCATTAATCTGCACCCTGCAGATAATCATAAACTCATTCCCGGAATAGGTGTGTATATTTGTGAAGTTGATTTTTTGGGCAGCAGGTATAAAGCTGTTACCAATGTAGGATACAGCCCTACTCTTAAAAAAACCGGTATCAAAGAAATTGAAACACATATCCTGGATTTTAAAGGTGATCTGTATAACATTCCAGTTGAAATATTCTTTCATAAGAAATTAAGGAATGAACTGCATTTCGAGAATAGAGATAAATTAATTGGCATGATAGAGAAAGACATCAAATTGACCAGAGAGTATTTTTCCCTTTAATAAAGTGGAGGTTGACAATGTTCTTTTGTAATGAATGTGGTGCTGAAACAGCAAAATGGGCTGGAAAATGTCCGTTTTGCGGAGCCTGGGATTCCCTGAAAGAAACAACAAAAGTAACCGGTAAAAGAAAAACAAAAACATTCACTCCTGGTCAAACATCTAAACCAGAACAATTATTTAAAGTTGGTTACGGTAAACAAACCAGGATATCATCCGGTTTTGCGGAATTTGACGGTACACTCGGAGGAGGTATCGTGCCGGGAATGGTCATTCTAATCGGAGGAGAACCCGGTATAGGAAAATCAACCTTGATGCTGCAAATATCTAATAAAGTAGCAAAAGATGGTCGTAAAGTACTCTATGTTTCAGGCGAGGAAAGTAATGAACAAATCAAGCTTCGCAGCGACAGGTTGAATTGTGATTCGCAAAGTTTATATCTTTTCTGCGAAACCAGTTTTGAGGAGATAGAAAGAGCGATCACAAATTTTGAACCCGATGTTGTAGTGATCGATTCTATCCAATCGATTTATCTTAGTTCCAGAGACAGCTCACCCGGAAGCATTTCTCAACTTCGTGAATGCACAAGCATTTTCACACGAATAGCAAAACAGACAAACATTCCGATCTTCTTGATAGGACACGTTACAAAAGACGGAATTGTAGCGGGACCAAAGATAATAGAACATATGGTGGATACTGTTCTGTATTTTGAAGGGGAATCTCAGAATCAGTTTAAGATTTTACGTGCTACAAAGAACCGTTTCGGTTCAACAAATGAAATTGGTATATTTGAAATGCAATCAACCGGTTTGCTAGAAGTAAAGAATCCATCGCAACTTTTTTTAAGCAGGGAAGATAATAATATTGGTTCGGCTGTAGGTTGTGTGCTGGAAGGATCCCGCGCTTTTTTAGTTGAGGTTCAAGCATTGGTTTCTCCTGCTAACTATGGTACATCCCAGAGAGTTGCTCTCGGTTTCGATCATCGTAAACTGGCAGTTCTGCTGGCAGTAATTGAGAAAAATTTGTCTTTGAATCTGCGGAATAATGATGTATTTATAAATCTTGCAGGAGGAATGAAAGTTCTGGAACCAGCCCTTGACCTTGCTATCATCGCAGCGATCATATCCAGTTTCAAAGAAAGAGCATTGCCTGCAAATACTCTACTTTTGGGAGAAGTTGGATTAAACGGAGAAATCCGTCCTGTTTCTCAGGTTGAGAAAAGATTAAAAGAAGCCCAAAAATTGGGATTTGATCATATTATCATTTCAGCTAAAACGAAGAATATCAGTAAAAAAATGGTTGTCTCAAAAATAAAACATATAAAACAACTTTTTCCAATACTTTTTTCCAAATAAAAAAAAGCCCCGAATTCGGGGCTTTAATATACATTCTTGCTTGATTAAAATTCACCAGCTTTAGTTGCGTCTTTAAGTTGTTTTAACAAACTTCTATTTTTTTTGATATCTTTGAGCACAGATGGTATATCAGTTCGTGCTTCTACCTCATTCAAATAATTCTCAGTTTTAAGAAAATAAGCATAAGCTTCAGCTTTAACTTTGTCTCTTTTTTCTACCAGTTCATCTGCTTTTTCACCATAGTACACACTTTTATCTTGATATTTTTCTTCGTAATCGAGGTATTTCTCATATTTTTTGTAGCCGAGATTTTGATTTATTGAAGCAAGGATCCTGTAGGATTCATATAAGGTTGCATCCAGTTCAATTGCTTTGTCTGCGCTTTGTACAGCTTTGGAATATTCTTCCAGTGCAATATATACATCAGCAAGACGTTGGTAAACTTTGGGCATATCGGGTTGCAATTCTTTTAACTGGTTAAGTATGTCCAGAGCTTCTTGGTTTTGGCTGGTTTCCCGGTAGGCTCCTGCTAAATTCAAGTAAGCATTCACATTATCTGGCTGTTCTACGATAACTTGTTTATACTTGTTTATGGCACTATCCAGTTTTCCTGTTTTGTAATAACATTTTGCCAGTTTTTTCTGCAAGTGATCTACTTCGGGAAAGGCATCTGTAGCTATTTCCAGCGGTTCAATAGCTTCATCATACATCTCTTGCTCAAAGAACAGAACGCCCAAAACGTAATATGCTTCATTGTATTCAGCATTTATTTCTAATGCTTTTTCAAATGCTTCTTGAGCTTCATCATAATATTCGATTTCGGAATAAATGTTACCTATTCTAAGCCAGATCTCACAATTATCTTCTTCTGTCTTGGTTATTATTATCAATGTTTCCACAGCATCTTCGTATTGTTCCAATTTGATGTAAGTTTTACTTAAATAATCCAGAATGTTTTTGTCACTCGGTTCAATCTCCAAACCTTTAATATAATGTTCTACTGACTTTGCATAATTTTCTTCGATGTATTTAAGCAGTCCCAGATAGAAAAAAGCATCTTTGTTTTTGGAATCTACATTTATCAAGTTGAGAAAAGACTCTTCCGCCTGGCTGAAATTTTTGCTGTTGAAATGCTGAAGAGCAATGTTCATTAGCTTTTCCACTTCACCCAGGGTGAATTCTTCGATCTTTGCTACAAGGTTTTCTTTTATAGCTTCGCGGCGCTTTTTGCTATCTTTTTTTACATTAAATGTAACAGCTACAACATCCTTGGATTTCATGCTGAAGATTTTTGCAGTGACCTTAAAATCTGTACTGGATATGGAAGATACACTACCCCACAATATTATGTCGGCATCGAGTTCTTCACCCATTATAAATATATCATCTTTCCCAATGTAGGAAAGGTTTGTAAACCCTGATTTTTCATATATTTTTTTCGAGGTTTTAAGGTTGATTAGTTCAAGGTCTTCAAATTCATCAAATACTTTTGCGAAATCACGCTTCATCATTGCGTTCGCAACATAATCACTTTGTCTGTCATTCTTTTCAAAATTGAGAATGGCGATCTTCTGTGGATTGGCCAATAAAGAACCTACCAATAGAGTAATTCCAAGCAGAAACAGTATAATTCTTTTCACATTTCCTCCAGTAATTTTATTAATTTAATGTTTACTATTTTTTTTAACATTGTTATTGATGCAAGCTTTTTTTGTAATGCTAATTATAATACAAGATAGGAAATAATCTTTCCTTTCTCAAATTCTAATAGACAGTTATCGGAAACAAATTTATTGCTTAAACTGAAAAAGTGACCGGTGTTGTTCATATCTCTAATGGGATATTTAACTTTTAGTAATGATAGTTTTGTAACCGATTTTAACGAGAAAAAAGAGATCGTCTGATCTTTCTTTCCATCGATTATGTGTTTGCCAGGAAGGTGCAGTTTCATAATTCCGTAGTTATCAAATAGTTGCAGTATAGCCTTTCCTTTGTAATCAGCGAAGATCAATAGATTTGCAAATGTATGGTCTGTTCTTTTTCCGGTAGCTGCAAATATTTTTATTTTCTTCGGATTTAGAGAAGAACCGAACTCGAGTGCTTTTTGAAGGTCGTTAAAGTTCTGGTTGGGTCTAAGAATAAGTTTTGAAGAATCATATTCTTTTATTATTTTAGCAGGTATGGAATCGAAATCTCCCAGAATATAATGAGGTATGATGTTTAACTTCCTGCACAATAAAAGACCCCCATCGACTGCAATTATTATAGACTCATCGATTAATTCATTTCTAATAATTTCATGCTTTATTTCTTCACTATTTGCGATGATAACAATATTCTCTGTACCACTCATCAATTATTGACTGTTATTGAAATATTGCTTGTAGCCCCAGTAACAATAATAGTTGCTTGAACAGAGCTGGAACCATTATATCCAACCTCTGTACCTGATCCTATAATGGTTAAATCATCTCCAGAAATCGAAAGAATATATGTACCATTTTCTGTTTCCATATCTGTTCCATCCCAACTGTAGCCAGTCCACTGCCCAATTTGATCAGTTGTTCCCCATGTTTCACCACCACCACCATTTTCAGAAGTAGTCTTGTAATAAGCAATTGCCAATGAAGCAAAATTGTTTAAATCAGATACTACTGCCTGTCGATTTGAATTTGAAGCCTGAGTATTAAACATCATAAGACCAACTGCTACTGCTATTCCAATGACAATAACTCCAAGAACTATCAACAATATCTGTTGTGTACCCATTTCTTCCTCCTGATATGAGTTTTAGAAATTATTTTTTTATTATATGCTAATAATCAAATAATCTTTTTTTGAAAACTAACATAGTTAACTGCATAAACTGAAAAAAGAAAGCAATTTCGTCAAGTATTAAAACAAATTAGAGTTCTAATCATTATTTTTAATGATAATTTATAAAATTTAAAATAGGATTTATCATGTTTTCTTTTGATATGATTTTATTAGGAAATAAAGAAATTTATCGAACAGGATTCCCAATATTCCCATTACAAGAAGATAAATCAGCATTTCCGGATATTTAAGCAAGTAGCGAAAATCCAACAAACGGAAACCAAGACCGCTGTTCACTCCCAGCATTTCCGCTGCCACAATAACCGACCAGCCCAATCCCCAGATTATTCGAAGAAGGTTTAAAAGGTTATTCAAAATAAGGGGAAGTTCAATCTGAAAAAACAGTTGGGAACTACTGGCTCCACAAACTTGAGCTTCATCAATGTATTCTCCGGGAATTGTAGAAAAGAATTCTGAAACAGCTATCACGGTAGGGAAGAAAAGGGTGATGAACATCACAAAAAAGATGGAAGGTTCACCCAATCCGAACCAGATGATGGCAAAAGGCAGCCAGGCAAATGGAGAAATGTGACGTATCAAATTAATTGTGGGCAGTAATAAATTCTTCAATACATTACTTTGAAACAGAAAAAATCCTACAGCTATTCCGCATATCCAGGCGCATAAAGTTGTGATACTGACCCGTAGGAAAGTTATAAGAATGTCTAAGAGTATTCTATTCGCAGAGAGTTTAATACGAAAGATATCCGAGATACTTACATCCAGTGAAATGGCTAAAAGAAGGAAGATCAGAAAGATCAATAAGACAGCGAAAACAGAGGTACTATTGAATTTTTTGATAGACCTTTTCAATGTTAACTTCATCTTCTGCATATCCTTTCCGGCGCATTATTTCATAAATCCGTTTCTCGAATAACTTATCTTGTTCATCTAATCCCATCACGAATTTAGTATTATGCGTAGACTGTTTTGCAATGTGATAATACAAATCGTAGAACTCTCTGGCAGCTTCATAAGATACCCGGGGATTATTATTCATTTCATCAACAGCTTGCTCCATACCCTTCAGAAATTTTTTTATTTGCCCGGATTTTTTGTTCAATGCCTGCTCCGTTGCTGCAATATCACAACAGGTATGCAGGGGGAACAACTCGCTATACCAATGGATAATATGAAATTTTTCTTCGTCGAATTTTAAAATAGGTGGTACATAAAAACTGAGCGCATCCACTTCACCTTTACGTAGAGCAGAAGCCATATCCATTGGAGTTCTTAGGTACACCATGTCAAAGCTGATATTCATCTCTTCTTGAAATATCTCCGCAAAAAGATCCAGGGTAGAAGCTCGTAGAACACCTATTTTTTTCCCATCGAGTTCACTAACATCTTTCAAATCTTTTAAAGTAATAATCCCGTCACTTTCTCTTTCCAGGAAAGAGATTATTTTCACTTTTTTCCCTCTGGATACATCGTTCCAAATGTAAGTGAAAGGCAATATAGCTACATCGATTTTTTCTGCTACAAGCGCTTCATTCGTTTCCCAGCCCGACGAGAATCTTTTGATGAGATATACTTTTTTTTCCAAAGCTCCACTCCCTAAACCAAAATTCAATGGTAAGTGATTCAAAGATGGCTGGATAATGCCTATGATAAGCCTGTTATCTTCTTTTTGGGTACATCCCCCGAAGAGAAATGAGATAACAATAAGGATCAAATATTTTCTCAAATTAACCTCCATTATGTAAATAAAGCCACCCTCTAGAGAACAGTCAGGGTGGCTTTAAAATTAAAGCCTAGATCTTTACTGTAATTAATTATTTTAGTTAAATCCTAAAATAGTTTTCTTGATGATATCTATACACTCCATTAATTGTTTTTCTGTAATTACCAGGGGTGGAGCAAAGCGGATGATATGGTCATGAGTTGGTTTTGCCAGAAGACCGTTCTCTTTCAGCTTTACACATACATCCCATGCTTGTATTCCCCCGGTGGATTTAATGATAACCGCATTTAAAAGACCTTTCCCCCTGATTTTTTCAATGAGCGGTGAGTCAATCTTTGCCAGCTCTGCACGGAATATTTTCCCCAGTTTTTCAGCTTTTTCCGTAAGTTTTTCATCTTTTACTATATCCAGTGCTGCTTTAGCAACTGTGCAAGCTAATGGAAATCCCCCAAATGTGGAACCGTGCTCACCGGGTTTTATAACCATCATTATTTCCCTGGAAGAAAGTACTGCAGAAACTGGAAGAACTCCACCGGAAATAGCTTTGCCAAGAATCAAAATATCTGGATGAACGTCTTCCCAGTCGCAGGCAAGCAAGCGTCCGGTTCTGGCAATTCCTGTTTGAACTTCGTCTGCTACAAAGAGTGCATTATGTTCTTTGCAAATATCAAAACATTTTTTCAAATATCCTTCATCAGGAACAAAAACACCGGCTTCACCCTGAATGGGTTCAACTATAAAAGCTGCTATTTTATCACCTTTTTCAATTAGAATTTTTTCTAAAGCTTTTATATCGTTATAGAGTATTTTTTCTATGCCGGGCAGGAAGGGACCGAAACCATTATAAGCAACAGGATCGGTGGAAGCAGAAACAACAGCGATCGTTCTACCATGGAAGTTCTGCTCGGCAAAAACAAGGATAGCTTCATTTGGGGGAATTCCTTTCTTTTCGTATCCCCATTTTCTGGACAGCTTCATAGCAGTTTCCACAGCTTCTGCTCCAGTATTCATAGGCAGAATCATCTCATAACCGAAATATTCTGTAATGAATTTTTCATACTCACCCAATTTATTATTGAAGAAAGCACGAGAGGTCAAAGTGAGGGTTTTAGCCTGTTCAACTAATGCATTTATTATCCTGGGATGACAATGTCCCTGGTTTACAGCAGAATATGCAGAAAGGAAATCGTAATATTCATTTCCTTCCGGGTCCCATACTTTAGCTCCCTGTCCTTTTGCCAGAACCACTGGAAGAGGATGGTAATTGTGAGCACCGTAGGTTTCTTCCAACATCATTGCCTTTTTTGTACTTATGGTTCCATGAACTAATTTTTCAACCATTTTTGCTCCTGTTATTTTTATAAATTTGGAAATCTTTTTCCGCTTTCACTGGTTTAATGTCAAATTGTTTTTGAAAAATGATTTGCTTGACATATACGGTTACGGATTTTCTATATCAAAAAATTTTGAAGATGGAAAATGAAAGCAGATCGAAAAAATACGGCAGTAGTTGTTCCAATATTTAATTCGGCGGAATATCTGGAAGAGCTTTTCGGGAAGATATTTAAATTCTTTCCGAAAGAGAATTTATTTGCAGTTAATGATGCATCGGAAGACAGATCGATTGAAATTTGTGATAAATCCGATGTTAATCTGACAAATATTCCTGTTAACAAAGGTAAGGGAAATGCTTTGCAGATTGGCTTTGAAAAGGCAGTAAAAAAGGGTTTCAAGTTTGCATTTTCCATAGATAGTGATCTGCAGCATAAACCGGAAGATTTTCCTGTTTTCTTAAAAATGCAAAATGATAATAAATATGATCTGGTTATCGGTAAAAGAGATTTTTCCCGTTCCCAAATGCCTTTTCCCAGGATCTGCAGCAACCGACTTACCAGCCATATAGTTTCACTGAAAACAAGGCAGAAAATTGCAGATTCACAATGCGGGTACCGACTCTATAATTTGGACATGATCAAAGATTTCAAGTTTCGCACGAAAAGATATCAATTCGAAACAGAAATTATCATAAAGGTTGCCAAGGCAGGCGGCAGGATCGGCTTTGTACCTATCGCTACCATTTATGATGGACAAAGAAGCTATATTTCACATTTTCGAGATATAAAGAATTTCATCGAAATAGTATGTTATGAAATGACACATAAACTGGAGAAAAAATGAGAATTTTATTAACCAACGACGACGGAATCGATGCGCCGGGAATAAATACTTTAGCAAAAGTTCTGGAAAATAACGGGCATGAAATAATAGTAGTAGCGCCCGATAAAGAACAAAGTGCTACATCGCATTCCATTACACTTCATCAACCACTCAGATTATTGCAAAGAGGAGATAATAAATTCGCAGTAACTGGCAGCCCGGCTGATTGCATTATTCTGGCAGAAAAAATCGTTCTGAAAGAACCTATTGATCTGGTCATTTCCGGGATTAACGGGGGGCAGAATATGGGTGAGGACATCCTGTATTCAGGTACGGTTGCTGCTGCTCTGGAAGCTATGTTTCTGGGATTCAAAGCAATCTCTATATCCCTGGCTGCCTATATCGATCAAAAATTTGAAACCGCTGCCAATTGCATGAATAAAATGCTGGAAAATGGTCTTCACAAACTTATAGATAGCAATGAGGTTTTCAATATTAATATTCCTAATGTGGACATAGAAAATATTAAAGGGATAAAGATCACTCAGGTGGGACATCGAAAATACCAGGATTTTGTGAAAGAGCAAACCGATCCCAGGGGAAGGAAAATATATTGGATCGGTGGGGCAAAACCACTCTGGTCAAAAGAAGGAAATACAGATTTCAAAGCGATCTCCGAGAATTATATTTCCCTCACTCCCATATATCCAAATTTTTCTAAACATCAATCCTATCAGAAAATGGAAAATTGGGTTAATGAATTCAGCCACGAAAGACGCTAAGAAACACTAGTTTTCAAAGAGTTATTTTTGATAGATTTTATATTCGTGATTCTTCGTGAACTTAGTGGCTAAAAAAGGTAAAAAATGAGATTTGAAGATCAAAGAAAAACGATGATAAAATATCATCTGCTGGCTCGGGGAATAGCTTCCGAAAAAGTTATTGAAGCTTTCCTGAAAGTACCTCGTGAGCTATTTGTTCCCCGTCAGATAAGACATCTTTCTTATAATGATTCACCACTTAGTATTGGCGAAGGACAAACAATTTCCCAGCCTTATATTGTGGCTTTGATGATGGACTTGATCGATATCCAGTCTTCTGATAAAATTTTAGAGATCGGAACGGGATCGGGTTATCAAACAGCTCTGCTGGCTGAGATCACAAAAGAAATATATACAGTTGAAAGGATCCCTGTTCTTTTAAACAGAGCAAAAAACTTGTTAAATGAAATGGATTATGAAAATATTTTTTATAAAATTGGAGATGGTACAAAAGGCTGGGAAAATGGAATTCCTTCCTGCTTAGAATTTAATAAAATAATCGTAGCTGCAGCTTCTCCGGATATACCGGAAAGTTTGCTTAATCAACTGGCTATGGATGGGAAAATGGTGATCCCAACCGGTAACAGGGCATTTCAAAATCTTATAGTAATAAATAAAACCAGTGAAGGAACTGTTCACACAAATCATGGCGGTTGTGCATTTGTGCCGCTTATTGGAGAAGAAGGCTGGAATGAAAATTAGAATTATTATTACACTTATATTGCTCTTTGTTTGTCTTTCACTTTTTGCATCTTCCGGTTTAAGAGAAAAATTGGAAACAAAGATCGACCAAGTTAATGTTTCTTCCGAATTGAAAGTGTTCCTCATTGCCATGATACCCATTTTTGAATTACGGGGTGCTATTCCAATTGGAGTATTAACATATAAACTCCCTCTCTGGAAAGTTTTTCCTATTGCTATTGCAGGGAATATGATACCCATTTTCTTTATCCTGCTTTTTTTCGATCTTATTACTAAACTTTTCTTTAAAGTTCCCTTCTTAAAAAAAACATTAGAAGCTATTTTCCGCAGAACAAGAAGCAGAAGTACTATTATCGAAAAGTATGAAGAGATCGGTTTGATGTTTTTTGTGGCAATACCTCTGCCGGTTACCGGTGCCTGGACAGGTTCACTGGCAGCTTATCTTCTCGGGCTCAGCTTTTGGAAATCAATTCTGTTCATTTTCTTTGGTGTTCTTATTGCAGGCGTTGTAGTTAGTTTTTTAACTTCGCTTAAATGGCTCGGAGCAATTATTGCAGCTGTTGCTTTGATATATATAGTTGTGAGTAATTATGTGAAGAAAAGGAGAAAAAATGAAAAAAATATTAGTTAACTTTTGTGTATTTATTTTTGCCATCTCTCTCAATGCAATCGAAGTATCGGGCAATCAATCCGGTATCTGGTCACCCGATAATAATCCCTACAATATGATAGGAGAGATCACTGTTCCCGCAGGAGAAACCCTGGAAATCCAAGCCGGGGTGGAACTAATTGCCATGGGAAATTACAGGATAACAGCATTGGGAAATATTCTGTCTACTGGTACACAAAACGATTCTATCTGCTTTCATGGAAACAACGGACTGAACTGGGGAGGAATTCGCCTAGAAAATGAAACCGTTCAAAGCGCATTCAATTACTGCCGCATTTCCAATACTGATGATACGAATGATTATGGAATTCATTCCATAAATAGCCCTGTTCTGGTCAATCATTCATACATTGATGATCACCAGAAAGGAGTACACTTTTCTGCTTTGACAGGCACTACACCATCTTTAATGGAAATCAAAAATTCCAAAGTTGCTTATTGCCAGAAAAATGGCATCCTCATCACAGATAATTCCATTGTGCTGGTGGATTCCTGCGAAGTTACACAATGCGGACTGGGTACCAGTTTTTATGCTGCCATCCAATTGGCTTTGCAAAACAGTGCTCACGATTGCAGTCCCACCATTTCAAATTCTTATATTCATCACAATGGCAAGCAGGGTATTACGATGGCGAATTTGTTCAATTACAATGAAATGGCTCCCACATTGGAATACAATGAAATTTCCTATAATTATACAGGAGTTTATTTATATAATGGGAAAGGATATTATACACATAATTATATTCATCATAATTTTGTGGAAAACGATCCCAATTCCGGTGCCGGTGTAATGCTCTATGGTTCCGGAGCAAATGGCACGTTCACTTATAACGAAATTATGGGCAATTATACCGGATTCTATCTGACGGATGGTGCAACAGCAAACCTGGGTGATCTGGAAAATGGCAGCAATGACGATGATGGATTCAATATGATCCATGATAACGAATTCTATACAGGTGAGGTCTTTTCTGTTTATAATGCCAGTGCATTGGATGTAACTGCCGAAAATAATGTATGGGATATAAATCCTGCGATTGAGGTTACTATCATCGACGGAAACGATAATCCTGCTTATGGCATTGTGGATTATGAACCTTACTTACCGGTATTACCACCTCCGGATAGTATCATTTTTAACTATGAAACAAATCAATTAACAATTTATCCACCAATAAGTCCAACTTATGCTTTGCTATTAGGTTATAACATTTATATTGATAATACTTTGTTAGCAAATACTACCAATAATTATTTTATTGTAGAACCAAATCCTGGAAGCACAATATTATATGGTGTCTCTTGTGTTTACGATTTAGGAGAGTCGATAATTATTGATACA
>CBFDCX010000002.1:0-25806 GCA_965603415.1 uncultured bacterium | reverse complement strand
ATCTACAACATCAAAGGACAGAAAGTAAAAACACTTGTTAATGAAGTGCTTCCAGCTGGAGATCATTCTGTTATCTGGCACAGCAGAGATGACAATGGGAAACATGTTTCCAGCGGAATATATTTCTATAAACTGAATGCAGGGGATGACCAGAAAGTTAAGAAGATGGTTTTATTGAAATAGAAAATTTAAAGATGATAGTGTAAAATAAGCGTTTCTGCGGTAAACTGCAGCATATGTCAAACGTTAGAATTTTATCTGTTTTAATCCTCTCTATTGATCATATGAAAAACCATTTTTACTGTAGCTATAATATCTTTTCCCCTCACCGGTTTTACAAGATATCCGTATGGTTCCGAAGCCATAGCACCGTCTAATGTTCTTTCATCGGCATATGCTGTTAAAAAATTATTGCAGTATTATGTTTTTCTCTGATCTCTTTTGCTGCTTCTACACCTGTCATGATCCCAGCCAGCATAATATCCATAATTACCAGATCCGGTTGTAATTTCTCTACTTCCTGTATGGCTTTTTCACCGGATGTAACAATGGCGCAAACATCATATTGATGCGATATGAGCGCTTTCTTTATATCTTCCGCTATTAATAATTCATCTTCTACAATCAGAATCTTTTTCTTCATCTTGTTACTCCGATTTTTTGCTTTTTAATAATTAAAAAACCTATTGTGGAATGTCAACACAAAATTATTATTATACCCTAAAGTAATATATATAATATGAATTATTAATAATAATTTAATATTTAGAACAAAAATTGCATATAAAGTATATTTAAATAATTATAGAAGTATATTAGGAGTAAAAATGAAAAGATTTGTATTCATAATATTTTTTTTGATGATGTTTATTTCAATCAAGTGCTTAGGATCATCAATCATTTCCTATAAAGATTCTTGGGGAAAAGAAGAGTTTAATTTATTAACTGAATCAAATACCGGTATCGAAATAATTTTTTCAATCAATGAATTAATTCTGCAAGATGTGAATATAAATAATGAAATAATGACGCAAGTTCAGATTCCCGGTCATTTTCTTCCGAATGACGAATGTATGCCTAACTTGCCTGGAAATGGTGTGTACATTGCCATTCCACAAGGTGCAACTCCACAGATAGAAGTAATCTCTTCTCGCTTTGAGATAATATCGGATATCGATATTGCCCCGGCTCCACGAATTCCCTGGGATAACGAAACAGGACCACTGGAATATAGCAAGAATGAACTAGTGTATTCAACTGATGCATTTTACCCCGCGGAAACAGTAAAACTGTCCGAACTTACTCAAATAAGAGGAGTTGATGTAGTTATTCTGGGAATAACTCCTTTTCAGTATAATCCTGTAAGCAGGGAGTTGCGGATATACAGGGATTTTCAAATCGAAATTACTTACTCTGGTAGTAAGGGGTATTTTGGAGATGACAGACTACGCAGTCGCTGGTTCGATCCGATTTTAAAGGATGTTATTCTGAATATAAATTCTTTACCTGAGGTAAATTATCCAACTTCAATTTCCAGGACAGAGGATTATGAATATATTATAATAGTTCCCGACGATCCTGTATTTCTGAATTGGGCAGATTCACTTCGAGTTTTCAGGAATGAGCAGGGAATCAATACCGGAGTGGTTACAACTTCAGAAATTGGTGGGAATACTCCAACAGCAATTGAAAACTACATCAACAACGCTTACAATACCTGGGATGTTCCTCCTGTTGGTGTTTTATTGCTTGGTGATTATGGAACTACCGGAAGTACTATTATTTCCCCAATATGGAACAACTACTGTGTTTCCGATCATATCTATGCAGATGTTAATAATAATTCCATGGCAGATGTTATTTTAGGAAGAATAACTGCTCAGAATGCAGATCATTTGGAAATAATGATAAATAAAGTTCTGGATTATGAAAGTAATCCTTCAGAAAATCCGGGTTTTTATAATAATCCAATAACTGCACTTGGTTGGCAGACAGAACGCTGGTTTCAGATCTGTGCCGAAAGCGTAGGAGGATTCTGGTTTAATGAATTGGGGAAAGATAGAGTTCGCATTAACGAGATTTATGATGGTAATCCTGAAGTTGATCCATGGTCTACCGCAACAAATACATACCAGGTGGTGAACTATTTTGGACCCAATGGCCTAAATTATATTCCTGCTTTCCCCAACCAGATGGGTGGCTGGTCAGGTGGGAATGCTACAAATATCAACAATGCAATCAATAGCGGTGCTTTCATGCTTGTCCATAGAGATCATGGAGGTGAAACAGGATGGGGAGAACCAAGTTATCACAATAATGACCTCTCCGGGCTATCTAATGAATATCTTGTATATGTGTTTTCCATTAACTGTCTTACCGGAAAATTTAATATTAATGGAGAATGCTTTGCTGAAGCTTTCCACCGTCATGAACAAGGTGCTATAGGATTGATCGCAGCATCAGAAGTTTCTTACTCTTTTGTGAATGATACTTATGTTTGGGGAATGGTAGATCATATGTGGGGTGATTTCATGCCGGATTACGGTACTGCTCCGGAAAGCAGCGACCGCATAATGCCAGCTTTTGCTAATGCTTCAGGTAAGTATTTCCTGCAGTATTCCAATTGGCCATATAACAACCAGAGTAAACCGGTAACTTACAATCTTTTCCATCATCATGGTGATGTTTTCACCAATTTGTATTCCGAAATGCCACAGACACTTTCGGTTGTTCACGACGATATCTTGATTGCTGGTCTTGAAACCTTCACTGTAACTGCAGACGAAGGATCTTTGATCGGACTGTCTGTTAATGGAGAATATATAAGCGTAGCAGAGGGAACAGGTTCTCCTGTTACTATTCAAATTCCGGCTCAGATTCCAAATGAATTCCTAAAAATAACTGTAACCAAACAGAATTATTATCGTTATTCAGAAGAGGTTGATATTATTTCCCCGGGGCAATATATTATTTGTGATAGTGTAAGTTTTGTTGAAATCGGAGGACATCTTGATGACTCTTATCAATCTCTGGATACATTGCAAATTGATGTTACTTTTATGAATATCGGTCTACAACCAACAGGTGCAACTTTTTCTGCTACTCTTTCCACAGAATCCGATTTCGTAAACATCATTGATGATAATACTGTTGGTACTCAAATACCTGCCTTCGGTATTTCTCTCATCGAAGATGCATTCCGGATCGAGTTATTACCCGAAATAGAAGATAATACCACAATCTCTTTTGAGGTAGAAATTTCCTCCGGCAGTGAAACCTGGGTAAGCGAATTTGATATTATAGTTCATGCTCCCGTGTTGGTTTATGAAAGTTTTGATCTTGAAATTACTTCCGGTTCCGACCAGATACTTGATCCGGGAGAATCTGGCGAAATATATATTACTCTCCAAAACACTGGTAGCGGTTTTGCCTATGAAACTTCCGTTTATCTTTCTACTGATGATCCGTATGTGTCTCTCACAGGTGAAGATATAATTCCAAGCATACTGCCAGGCGAATCAGCTTCCACTGTACAGCCTTTTTATATTACTATTTCTGAAGACAGTCCCATTGAATATTTCGCTTCGATCGATGTTTATGCTTTTGATTCGGGTGGTATAATGGGTGAAGGAAATTTCAATCTTGCAATTGGATTCATGGTTTTTAACTTTGAAAATGGTGATAGTGGATGGAGTCATTATCCATTAACGGAAAATTATCTTGATGAATGGCATCTGAGCGATTATCGAAATCATACTATTGATGGATCATACAGTATGAAGTGTGGTGGTGAGGATGGTTCATATTATTCCAATTTTATACATGCAGCTCTTGTTATGCCGGAAATAGAACTTACAAGTAACTCCAGTGTGAAATTCTACCATTGGATGGATGCAGGGCTGGAAAATAATCCAACAACCTGGGATGGTGGTCTTATAGAGATTACTACGGATGGTGAAAACTGGACACAAGTAGAACCAGTTGGAGGTTATCCATGCACAGCTGGTGATCTCCCTTCATGTCCTTTTCCTGTTGGAACAGGTTTGTTCGCCGGTAATATTGATTGGGAAGAAGTAGAACTTATTCTCTCGGGTTACACAGGAATGGTTCAACTTCGGTGGGTTTTTGGTAGCTGCCTTGTATCAGGCGAAGGTTGGTACATCGATGATATTTCTCTGACGAATTATACAACTATCGATGATGAATTATTACTTACAAACAAAACATATTTGGGAGGTAATTATCCAAACCCATTTAATCCAGCTACAACCATTTCTTACAATCTATTGGAAGAGTCTCGTGTTTCCATAGATATTTATAACATTAAGGGTCAAAAAGTAAAGAATCTGATAAATTCTGATATGAATGCTGGTGAACACATAGTAGTTTGGAAAGGTAGAGATGAATCTGGAAAAGCGGTTTCCAGTGGTATATATTTCTATAAAATGGAAACAGATAATTATAATTCTATAAAGAAGATGATCCTTCTAAAATAATAGGGTTTACGATAAAAGTATTTACCTTTCAGAATTTTTAATTCAACTGGCATAATAATTGCACCTATCAAATAAAAATTTGTATATGAGGTTAATATGGGAAAAAGAATGGTATATTTGCTCTTGATGATGTTTTTAGGGACGGTAATTCTTTCAGCACAGAATGTTTTTATTTGGGATAGAGATGATGAAAACACTATCATGAATCCTGAAGATCCGTGGACATTTGTTGGGCTGGAATATGCTATTGTTAACGCATTAGTGGAAAACGATATAACTCCAGTAATTGATTCTATACTTCCAGATGATCTTACTGGTTATGATATTCTTTTTGCCATACTCGGTCCCTGGTGTGATGGTTGAGGTTGGACTCCTCCCGGTCCGGTCGGATCGGATGATGCACAGAAGATCATAGATTTTCTTAATTCAGGAAAAGCAGCATATATTGAAGGTGCTAATGTGGGAAGTGGTTCCCATCCCGATCTTTATCCATATCTGGGATTAGGTGTTAATTCTCAAATGGCTGGTGGTTATAATGGTATTGAAACTGTAAACGGAATTGACAGTAACCTCATGGCTGGTTACTCATTCAATTATCTTTATGGTTCAAATGCAGATTATGGAATCGATGAACTGGATGTAGGTGATGGCATTGCTCTGATGGAATCACAGGATGAGAACATCCGTGCGGTATCTTATGATTCCGGTCTATTTAGAACAATCGCTGCTTCTGCCTTTTTTGGTGCTCTGGCAGATGGCATCGGAATCAATACAAAAACCAATATGATGGTGGAATACTTGGATTTTCTGATAGGCAGCCAGGAACCAAATATCTGGACCTCACAAACAGAGATTGATTTTGGTGTTCAATTTGCGGGATTTTCCTCAACCGAGCAATTGAGCATTATTAATGCTGGAGCAGATACATTGATAATACAGAATATAGAATTGGAAAGTGAAGAATTCAGCTACGAAGGTTTAACTTGTTTCGATCTGGAACCTCACGAACAGGTAATTCTGGAAGTTATATTTGAAAGTTCTGAAACCGGTAGTTTTACAGGTGAATTACAGATAAACAGTAATGATCCCGATACTCCCGAGTTAACAGTTGCTCTTATGGCAGAATGTTTCCAACCTCCAATTATACAATGCGATCCAATTTTTTTTGAAGTTACTATTACGTGCGGGCAAACAATAGATGAAGTAATGACCATAACAAACACGGGTGGGTATGAACTGCATTATTCCATTGTGATTCAGGAACCTTTTCGTGAAGTTACCTGGCTTGAAATTGATCAGAACAATGGAATTTTGGAACCGGGAGAAAATGATATTATCACGCTTACGTTCGAGGCAGGATTGCTGGAAGAAGGAACTTACCTGGCAGAGCTTGTAATTAATCACACTGATCCATTTAATGATGACATTGTAGTACCTGTAACTATGAATATATCATCTGTTAATGCAGGTTATGGTGCTACACCAGTTTTAACTCAACTTAAAGGTAACTATCCCAATCCCTTTAATCCAACCACAACGATTTCGTTTTCAACCACTGGGAATTCAGAGGCAAACACAGAGATAATAATCTATAATCTGAAAGGACAAAAGATTAAAACTTTGGTTAATAAAAGACTTCCTGCAGGTAATCATTCAGTTATTTGGAATAGCAAAGATGAGAATGGCAAATCCGTTACTTCCGGAATTTATTTTTATAAAATGAAAACTTATAATTATACTTCCATTAAGAAGATGATCTTACTTAAATGATCTGATATTTTCTTATATAAAAGCCCCGAGGTTTTCGGGGTTTTTTATTGAAAAGAAACTTATTTCAACAGTAATATTTTTCGAGTTCTTTTACTTCCGTTCGTTTTCAACCGGATAAAATAAATACCTGAAGCTGCCACTTTATTGGAATTATCACGTCCTTTCCAGGTGTATTCGTAATTTCCACTTTCCAGTTTTTGTTTACAGAGAGTTCTAACTTTCTGTCCTTTTATGTTATAGATAGAAAGTTCTACATCCGTTTCGGAAGCGATATTGAAGCGGATATTCGTATCAGGATTAAATGGGTTTGGATAATTGATCAGTTCAGGTCTGAAGGTCACGATTTCATCAGTAGAAGTCCATAATTCATTCGTGATTGTTATTTGTCCTTGCAGGGTATCGATTTGCGTGGGAGAAAACGAATAAATATAATTTCCACTGACCAATTCGTTCCAGCTATTTCCATCTATACTGATGCTGGCATGATAACCATCGGGAAGTTCACTCAAATCCATTTCCAAAGTAACTGCATCTGGCAGGTTGATCTTAAGTGCAAAATCCCATGTTTTGACTTCGGGTAGAGTCGCACTCATTGGCAATTTTATTTCCTGATGCAATCTATCATAAATGAAAAGAGTATCAACGGTCAGATCTTTTGGAAAATATAGTTCGATTCCTTCCTCAAAAGGTTTATGCGGTGGTTCCGGCAAATCCATTCTAAAATCAAAATCATTGGAAGCAAATCTTGAAACCCCTATTGTCATTTTATCCGAATCAAATTGGCTGGCAGTGAAATTCAAAATCCAATCTTTTTCATGTCCGGGATTATAGTACGCTGAATTGTAGGGAGTAAATTTACAGGACAGAGTATCACCGGAATCGACATTAGCATAAACGTAGAATGAACTGGTCGCATCAATTATTTCTGCAATTTTATAACTTGAGTCTTCATATTGGAAGAAGGCGTAAGAAATATATTGGTGACTGTACATATAACTGAAACTATGAACATTTCCGTTAAAACCAAATAATAAATCTTTAGGCTGATAGTTACAGAGATGTGGATTGGGCAGCAGGTTCCAACCTGGGATCATGGGTATGTCATAAGTTGTTTTCTGGATATTTCCACTGTTGGAATATTCCCCTGCTGTAGGCGCATCAAGCCAGTAACCCTGTTCGAACTCAAACTGGTCAACTGATTGATATTGGTTTTGAGGTAAAGAAATAAACAATTCAGCATCAGGACCAAACACATGTTGGACAGGCAAATTAAATTCCAGGACCCACGGATTAGCTGCCATTTGCCAGCCCTCATCCCAGGAAATAGTATTAGTCTCCGGTACAATTCCCAAACTGTAATTTGATATTGCCCGCACTATTTCATTATCGAATGTGGAAACATCAATATATACTTCACCGTTATGTAAGGTTATATCATCGGGAACTATCCAGGTAATATGATTTGTGCCTGGATCTACTTGTGAAGCAACAAGAATACTATCTTCATCATTCTGAATAGAAATATCAAGAGATTCCACAAGATTCACATAACTCAATGTCCAATCGATATTTATCTCGTCACCGCTTTTATATATCTGATTCGGATTACCTGCAAAAAGAACTTCGGGTTTAAGATCTCCCCAATACAATGTGAAAAAAAGCGGAGCAGAATTATAAATTGTAAAATTCATGTTGGTTTCTGTTAGCTTTATAAACTGTCCTGTCTGGTTATCTTCAATGTATAATTTACCGTACTCAGGATAATAATCGGGTGAAAGAGAAATCTCCAGGATTTCATTGAACTGATCGGTAGCAACATGCAATTCCCAGGTTTTAAAATAGTAATTTGTATCATAATTGCCATGAGTTTCTTTTGCCAGGTACATGTTTCTCGATTGCCATTCTTCCTCGTAAAAAGCAGCATAAATAAAGTCAAATAAAGGCGGGTCACTTTTTTCAATATCAAAATAGTAATCAAATTCATCGGTGGCAAACGGATTCATGGAAAAAGCAACAGTGTCCATAATTGTGATGTTCAGGCTAGAAACATACAATTCAAATACAGCAGCCGGATAACAATAAACAATATCATTATGGAAAAACTCCATACCAACACTATTTACGGATGATAATTGATAGTAATAATACTGTCCGTTATCAACTCCATTATCAACATATTGGTAGTTGGTATTTGGCTGCGAAGATCCTTGTAAGCTTGGATTAGTCTGCCAACTATCAATTAATATGTATTCACCTTCACTGATGCGACGATAAACATTAAAACCCTGATTTCCATCCTGTTGTTGTGCTGTCCATTCTAATAGAGAATAATTATCATTTCCATAAGCTGCGAATTCATCGATAATTGCAGGTGCAGTATAAGCAGTTATTTCTTCGGATAAAAGAGAATAATTATCATTATAATCCAAAGCTCTAACCTTAAAATGATATTGAGTATTCAAAGCTAAGTTGTTGATTTCAGCAGAGATTTCCCGTGGGCTGGCTAAAAGATAATTATTATTTCTATTGTATACAGAATAATTTACACCGGTGATAGGTTCATCTGCATAAATTATCTCATAAGTATAAAAATCAAAGCAGGAGATCGGTTCCCACATTAGAGCAATGCTATTAAATGTTTGATCTGTTATGATTAAATTTTGCGGTGTATTGGGAGTGAGTTGATCATTCAGTTCAATCGTTTCCGGTAATATCTCGGTCATGGCATCTAACCACGGAGCATAGAATTCCAGGGTGCGGTTGAAAAGTTGTGCCATATCGAAAAAACCCGTATCGGGATTGAATCCGTAAAACAGTTTGTACTCTTCTTCAGTTTCCGGATAGCAGTTTGGAAATTCATCCATTTCCAAGTGATAAAATGGTTCAAAAACATCATATCTATTCCAACTATCGAAAGTGTATAACATCTGTTTGTTCTGAGAATATCCTTCTAGGTCGAGTTCATTATTCACCGAATAATGACGTCCTGTTTCAGAATAAAACATGAATTCATAGATATCGTAATTTACAGCATAGAAGTCATTGAGATATACTGCAGAGTTATTCCCAGTTGAATTTGCAGGATGAATAATATGAGTACTGGCATTAACGAAATCCAGGTGAAGATCGGAAAGATCGCGCATGGGTAAATTCGGGCATCCCTTATTGTAACCTGCAGATATCTGGCAATTAGCATAGCCATAATGTCTGTTCCAATCGTAACTATGTATTTGAGGAGAAAATTCTCTGCGCCCGAAATCTTGCCTAATCTTATCGCAGAATGCTTGATATACTGTATTATAAGCGTGCACTTCTCTACGGGATGGATCACTTAATGATTTGGAATTAGCATAACTTCCTACTTCTGTCCATTTTACTTCTCTGCCTACACCGGATATTGTAAGGAACATAGCGTTCCATTCTACAAAACATTTATGTGCTACTGCAGATACAATGAAATCATCGTTGGGGTGAACAACGTTTACAATAATTGGAATAGAAGATTGTGGATTATATACAAAAAGTCCCCAACCAAAATCGAAAGAACCGACTTCATCATCGTATGGTTCGATAGTACCGTTGTTATCATAGTATTCCATATTCAGGATTTCACGTAAAATATAGTATGTTCTACCTGTATCAGTATCATTGAATTCCACTACTTGGTATGGGAACTGGTAGTTGTTGATAAGGTTCTGAGCTTGCTCATATTCACCATCCAGGAATTCAGTGATAACCTGTTCCCAAAGATCAAGAGTATCATTTGTTGCCAGGTAAAAATTTCCGAAGCCATTGGTTTGCCTCTCCCAAGGAGCGTATAAATTATAGTCTTCCGAGGCTATTCCTTCCGAAACGTGTGATAACCAATTATCATATTCGCATTCTTCGGTTTCACCGTACAGAAATTCACTAAAGGAAGCAGTTTCGGTAACAATTCCATAGATAGGAGAAAAGATTGCAAATATGATAAAAAGAAAAAATATTTTATTCATAAAAAATAACTCCATTTCAAATCAATTAAATTTATTTACTTCTTATCCTAATTTGTCAATTAATATTTTAAGTTATGCTTGACATAAAATCTTTATTATTGAAGTCACATATATTGTTTTTTTGGAATGTATATTGCAGAAGAAATGATTTAAAAATGAGGTTATATGTGAAGAACTTTATAATTATTATATTTTTGATTTTTACTACATTCCTCTGTAGTGAGGAATTATTTTTTGATGATTTTGAAGGTGGATTCGGCAACTGGAATGTTATCAATAATGGCGGACAGGGATTATGGACGATATATGCTCCTCCCTATCCAAACTCGTATACTTTGCCACCGCCATCTTCCGGTAATGTTTGTGCAGCGGATTCAGATGAAACCGGTTCGGGAACAACAACTAACACAACATTAGAACTCTCAAATCCATTAGATCTCAGTACATACGATACGATAGTTTTGGAATTCGATTCGGACTTCAATGCCATCGATGTTGATGATCTATGTTTTGTGGATGTGAGTGTGGATGGCTCTACTTGGACCAATGTACTCACCTACAATGGTATCGATGTGCGCGACACCCATGAGATCATCGATATTTCCACGATTGCTAATATGCAGTCTTCTGTTTATATTCGTTTTCATTCCATCCAACCGGGCTGGGACTGGTGGTGGGCTATCGATAACGTGGAAATTACAGGAGATTTGGCTTTCACTTACGATAACGATCTTGCTGCAATCGGAATTAATGGTAATACTATCGTTAACGCGGGCAACACAGAAAATTATGAGATCACTGTAAAGAATGTTGGCAATAATACTCAGAATAATTATACAGTTAGACTGAAAAAACAAAATGGTGAAGAATTAAGTTTCATAGATATTACACAGCCAATTGCGTATGAAGAAGTGGTTGTACACACTCTTGTCTGGAATATTCCTGCCGATGAACCCCCGGGGACAACTCTCATCTACGGTGAAGTTGAATTAACCGGTGATGAAAATCCACTAAACGATATCACTTCGTATCTTGAAGTAGAAGTATTCCCACAAGGGGTTCTGCAGGTATCTGTGGGAAATGGTACCATTTTGAATAACAGGATCCCTATCTGTTTCGGATATTTGAATAGTCTTACTGAAAGTCTTTTTTTTACTGAGGAAATGGGTGGAGTAACCGGATTAATTACTACTTTAACCTATTACAATAATTTTGTGAATACTCTAACGAATGAACCCACAGCTATCTGGATGGGAGAAACAACCCAGACAAACCTTACAAATGGCTGGATACCAGCCACACAATTAACACAGGTATTCAATGGTAATGTCAGCTACCTGTCAGGGCAAAATGCTGTAATAATAGAACTTGATACACCCTATATGTACGAAGGTGGCAACCTGGTGGTGATGGTTCATCGTCCGATGGATACCCAGAACTACGGAACGGAAGATGAATTCTATCATGATGAAACACTGGAACATATAGATAGAACACGCTATGAACGTGATAATAATATTATTTTTGACCCCTACAATCCACCTGAGGTTAGTTATTCTTTCGAGTTGCTTGCCAATATTACATTCACTTTTTTCCAGGGAGCCATGGGTGAAGCAGAAGGCTATGTTTACGATGACCTGGGAGCTTCACTGGAAGGAGCCGAAGTGCTGATAGAAGAAAACCAGATGCTCACCTATACGAATGAACAGGGTTATTATCATTTTGGGAATATTCTTACTGGAGTTTATAACCTCACTGCTTCATTATTCGGGTATTCACCACAAACTGTTCAGATGGAGATTTTTGAAAATCAGACTACTCAAGTTGATTTTAATCTGATACCTCTGGGCAGTGTTTCTGTTTCCGGGCAGGTGGTAGGCAGCGACTTTCCCACTATTGGTTTGGAAGATGCTTATGTTACTTTAACTGGTTTTGAAAATTATGAAACATATACAGATGAAAACGGTTTCTTTCTTTTTCCCGATGTTTACACAAATATTACTTATGATCTTACGATAGTATTCGAAGGATATGATGATTACAATGAGGAAGTGTAGGTAGGAAGTGTAAGTCTCGATCTGGGAACAATTATTATCAATGAGATAGCTTGTCCACCGGGAAATGTAATTGCAATTCAGAACGAACCAGGTACAGAAGTTGATATTTTCTGGACATCACCCGGTCAGGGTGGCGGAGAATTCCGTTATGACGATGGTATTGTAGATAATGAGGTTGGTTTTACCACGACACTGGCAAATGCTGTTTTTGGTGCTCTTCATCCTAATATTGCTATTCTCCAGGAAATACACTGGCTTCTTACTTCTACTTATGGCACACATAGCAACGTTAAATTGTATCTGATCGGTCTCGATGAAACTGGAGCCCCTGATCCAGACCAGCTGTTGTATGAATCACCTCTCATTACAAATGTTGATGATGAATGGAATATTTATGAACTTCCCGAACAGGTAAGTGCACCTGAAGGATTTCTAGTGGGTGTTGGCACGCCAAATGTTTATACTTCTATAGGTTTGGATGATGGAGTGGGTGAACCCTGGGTGTTTCAATCCGGGACACAATTATGTACTACCGATTGGACCTCAGGAGAAACCTGGACCGATATCGGTTCATGGGGACCAATGTTCCAGAAAAACATGTTGATACGTGCTTACGGCATCGATATGGGAAATACGCAGAACTCAGATAATGTAACAAAAATAAATAAATCCGAACTATTGGTTACAAGAGAAAACATCAGCATAATGTCGCAAAGTTCCAGAGAATTTGAATTCTACAACGTATACCGTTTCCTGGAAGTTCTGCATAACTATCCAAACGACTGGGATTTGATAGCTACCGGAATTGTAGATACTTTTTATAATGATACAAGTTGGATCCTTTTACCAAATGAAGTTTATCAATTTTCCATAACATCTGTTCATACAAATGGCATAGAATCTTTACCGGCGTTTTCACAATCAATTGAAAAAACTTCTGCTGGCACACAACCTGAAATTTGCCCTGTTAATATAACCGGTTTGGGCAGCAATTATCCCAATCCATTCAATCCGGAAACAACGATAAGTTACAGCCTGAAAGAAAATACAGATGTGATTATCGAGGTGTTCAACCTCAAAGGGCAAAAAGTACGAACACTGGTAAATGAAAACAAAAACCTGGGGAAACATACTGTTTTATGGAATGGTACAGATAATAATGGTGAATCTGTATCATCAGGAATTTATTATTATCGGATGAAAACAATAAACCTGGAAGAGACCAGGAAAATGATTTTGATGAAATAAAATATTTAATGCAAATCATTTCTGGAAAGGAATTATTTGCTACAAAGGAAAAAAGAAATGGGAAATGAAAAAATTGTAAAAACAGATAAGGAATTTAGAAAAAAAATTCTTCTAATTACACTTCTTCTGGTTGTAGCAGGCATTGTTTTTATCTTTTACTTTCAGAATTATCTAACGGAGTTGAGATCGTTGGCAGAAGAAAATCCCGAGCTCACCCTGCAAAAAATAATAAGTTCAATGAAAATAATTATCTTCTCGTTAATGATCATATTCGCAGGAGCTGGAATTTACTTTTTGCGATTGGGGATATTGACAATTAAATCATCACAATTTCCACCACCAGGTATAAAGGTAATAAAAGATACACGTCTTATCGAAGGAAAAAATGCTGTCAGAAAAGGCATTATAATAATGGTCCTCGCCATGTTATTCATCATTTCAGGAATTCTGCTTCCCATTCAATATTATAACATCATGCGCACAATACTGATGTAAACAATATATTCAGGTGTAAACAAAATGTTCTTAAAATTTTATATTAAGGAATTTCTTTTTATTATATCTCAAGTAATAAAAGGTTTTTTCATTTGATTATGAGTTTAATCAAAGTTTTGAATAAACAAATATGAAATATTAAATAAATATTTCTTGCAAAAAAACAGGAAGATAAATTAGTCGGAACAAAAATTGCGGGATTTAACGCATGAGAATTTAGGAGGAAGAATGTTTCAAAATTTAAGAAATGAAAAAGGATTCAGTCTTATCGAATTACTGGTTGTTGTGGTGATCATTGCGATCCTTGCTACTATTGCTGTTCCCATTTACATGAATTATGTTCGTCAGGCCAGAGCAACTGAAGCTCAATCATCAATTGCTGCGATAAGACAAACCTATCGAGTTTATTATCAAACCTATGGTTCAACTGAAAGTTACGATGTTGAAGCAGCCCTGGAAGATGCCCAGCTTGGAAACCGTACTAAAAAGAACTGGGAATTCGAAGTTGTTGGAAATCCACCCAAAAAATATATTGCAACTTCCACTGCAGAATTTCCCGGAGGCGAAGGTAAGCAAGTTTGGTATGATGTAGATGAGGCGGAATATCACGGCTATGGCATTGATGATGAGGTAGAGGGAGAAGAGGATGTCCTTGATTAATCGGGGGAGGTTCCTTTGGCTTTAACAATAAGAGAATTATTACAATTTACTTCCGATGCCGGTGCTTCTGATTTGCATATCAGTGCCGGTTCTATTCCCATGGTAAGAGTACTTGGTTCGATGAAGAAACTGAATCTTTCCAAGTATTCAACAAAAGAAGTAGAAGAACTTATCGCCAGCACGATGAACGATTCGCAGAGGGTTATTTTCAAGGAAAAACTTGAAATTGACTTTTCCACAAAACTCGACGATAAAACTCGGTTTCGTGTGAATGCATTTCATCAGGTTAACGGTTTGGGTGTTGCCTTTCGTGTAATTCCGAATGTTATTAAAGATTTTGATGAATTACACCTGCCGGAAATACTTGCCAGGCTATCGATGCTCCAGCGAGGTTTGATACTGGTAACAGGTCCTACAGGAAGTGGTAAATCTACTACTCTGGCTACTATGGTCGATTATATAAACGATCATAAACATTGTCATATAATCACCATCGAAGATCCCATAGAATTTGTTCATTACAGCAAGAACTCACTTATAAACCAGCGTGAAGTAGGGCACGATACATGGTCTTTCCAGATTGCTTTGCGTTCTGCACTGCGTGAAGACCCCGACGTGATACTTGTGGGTGAGATGCGTGACCTGGAAACGGTTTCTCTGGCTTTAACGGCGGCGGAAACAGGTCACCTGGTTTTGGCAACTCTTCACACCAGCAGTGCTACTAAATCTATTGATAGAGTGATCGATATGTTTCCCAAAGAGCAGCAGGCACAAGTACGTTCTATGCTTTCAGAATCTCTGCAAGCAGTTGTTGCACAGACTCTGCTTCCTATGAAAGATGGTAGTGACCGAATTCCAGCTCTGGAAATAATGATAGCCAATGCAGCTGTGAAAAACCTTATACGTGAAGAAAAAACTTATCAAATTCCCTCTGTTATTCAGGCAGGAACAAAAGAAGGAATGCAATCTAAAGATCAATCGCTTTATAACCATGTTATGAATGGCTTCCTTGATCGCAGGGTTGCAGAAGATATAGCAGACAATCCAAAAATGTTTGCTACAGGGACGGCATTTTAAAGATGAAAAAAATATTATCTTCTCAAAAAGGATTTGGTCTTATCCAGGTTCTTGGTGCGCTGATAATTGTTACAATTTCCCTTTCGGGACTATTCATCAGCGCCTATTATGCCAGGCATAAAGCTATAGAGAATTATCATTACAGAGTCGCTTTATTGAAGGCTACACAAAAGCTGGAAGAAATAAAATTCAATCATCGAAATAAGCTAAGCACCGTTGTACTGAACGATACGTATGGCGGTACTTTTATTATGGATGATGAGAATGGTGATAAAGTAATGGCCACTATTCATCCTCCTCAGAAATCAACCTTCAATGACCTTACAGTGGCAAATTATATTGCGTATGATGTAATTGAAATAAAGATTACCTGGAAAGATGGTCCCTCCAGGTATCTCCGGAATCCTTTGAATAAAACTAAAACTCTCATCATGCGGGAAGATTACTTTTACAGAACAGATGTGGTGACGCCATGAAAAAGATATTAAGAAATCAAAAAGGTATTTCTCTTATTGAAATATTGGCCGGATTACCGCTGGCTGCAGTTGTTTTTGCAATCTTTGGCATAGCATTATCTCATTTCATAATTACCTACCAGGAAACCCAATTGTACACCCAATTGCAGGAAGATCTTTTTAGCGCTATCGAAACAATGAGATATGGTTATGCACTGGAAGGTGTGACAGATGATGAAGGCTTGATAGGTTTAATGACTGCTCATACAGTGGAGTTTTCTACATCGAGAACCGATATGACAATAAAACCTATTGTCGTTGATCCTATCTATGATTACAGTTCTGTCTTTAGTGTAAACGATGATGATCAATTGGAAGTTCGTTCCACTTATGGTACTAAATATTTCAGAACACCTAAACTGGTCTTTCCTTCCACTTCTACAAAGATGATTGGAAATCAACCTCAATTTAAGATATTGAATCCCAGGAATATCTGGACTGTTTTAAAAACGGATAATGAAGGGAATGCCTTACTCCTAAAAATAGAATTGGAAGCACAGGTTAGATTTCGTAAAAAGCAGAGAGGTCAGAGTGGAGATGAAGATATCAGACGAAACACCAGAAAGATCAGATATGAAACCTCTGTATTCCTGGGTAATGCCCTAGAAGAGGGTTAGGGAGATCAGATGAAAAAATTATTGAAAAGTGAATCCGGCAGTGTGCTCTCGATGGTTGTGGCAGTTTTGGTTGGTCTGATCTCTGTTATTTCTTCAGCATCTCTTATTAGTTTGGTCGGTTCCGATCAATTAGATACACAATACACGCATGACAAACTTCAGGAAGAATTACTTTTACGCAGCGAAACTATTAGAACACACCTGGCTTTGGAACATAATGCTAATAGTCCCTTACCTCCTCGAACGGTGGAGATAATAGAACCGAACAGGATTACAACCTATTTTATAAAAAGTAAAAAAGAACAAGTCTTCATAACTGTATTTATGGGATTTGCCACGGAACAGGCAGTGGCTATTCAAACGTTGATCACTGCAAAAAGAGCCAAAAGAACATTACGCTCTTTTTATTCACCGGTACAAAGATTTTCCGAAAGATTAGTACGTAACAAAAGTTTGGCGGAATTCCAGTATTTTACACATACAGAGGAATCGGAAAATGCAGATGGCGGCGCTGCTGCTGCCAGAGTTAAATTCTGGGGTCCCGATATATTGTACGGACCTGTGCATTCCAATGATGATATCTGGGTACAGAATGGTGGTGGTGGTACCAATCAAGGTTGGCCCACCTTCTATTCTATGGTTACTACAGCAGGAATATTCAGAAATTATAACCAAAATGGAGCTCAGCTTTCACTGGCATTGAAGCAACAAATATTTCTTGGAGGATGGGCAGAAGGTTCAGATGGTACTAATCCCATTATCTTTGAACCTAATGCAGATCTTATTGAACAAAATGGAATTCCTCTTGGTCTATCTTCTACAGATATTGTGTATGTAAAAATTAATGGTAGTGGCTTTGATAGTATGTACGGTAATATTATAGATACCGGGACTGAAGAGTTCGAGGTTTATAGCTGGTATCCACATAATGCAGCAACAGTTAACGCAGTTATAAATGCTGGCGGGAACTGGTATGAAGATAGTGATGTTATCTGGACAAATCACATTACAATACGCGATACTATCTGGTCTCCCGGTTTAAGTAGTTCATTAAGTAATATGTCAGTTTGGGTGGGAGGTGCTCAACTTTGGATAGAAGGAGATGTTGCCGGAAAACAAACATATGGTTGTGCTGATACTGTTTTCGTAGTTGGTAATATCACTTATGCTAATACTAGTCCGGGTGATCCACCAGATGATCCTGATAGTCCTAACCAATCAGATTATTTTGGACTTGTATCTGAAGAGAAGATACTGATAAGGTATAAACATAAAGATCCATTTGAAGAAATGGAACTAAGGAATGATAATTGTACTGATATAATGCTTTACGGTGCTTATGCTGCCATAGGAGAAGGTGATACAAGCCTGCATGGTGAAATGTATTGTCATTATGATGGCATTTTCTCTTTTCAATATCATCATCCACACGGTTCCACACCCAGTTTCAACGCTCCAAGTCCGTATTACCCCCATAACGACACATTATACGATTATATAGATTTCCATAAATTCATTTTTCCCATTACTGTGAATATACCACCTGCTATTATTGGCTTTGCATTACATGGGAATTTGCCGACAGTAAACAGCACCTGCGGTTTTCCTTATGAAGCTCCCGGATATTTGAACAGTTTTCCGAATAATAATTCTTCAAATTATGCGGTACCATATGGTACCGATTATCCCTGGTATAATCCCGTCTGGCCTGAATCTTCCAATGATATTGTTTTTGAACGTGGTTCAATAACTATCTACGGAGCAATTGCGCAGCGTCGTAGAGGTTTTGTTCATCGTTCAGGTACTGATCCTTATAACCATCCTGGTGACAATCAATGGGAAATGGACATTTATCATTACGATGGCACTCACGGATCTTCAGGTTATAGTAAAGATTATCATTATGATCAAAGATTTTTGTATGTACAACCTCCGGATTATCCACAGGTATACGAGGGCTTTGGGGAAGCAACTCTTACAGCATTCAAAAAAGAATCGTGGACTTTCAAATCACCACCAAAATCTTTTTGATATAAATAATAATAAATAATCAAATAATTAATGTGAGGTTACATGGCTAAAAAGAAAAAGATCAGGTTCAAGGAATCTGTCGGGCTGGACATAGGTAATCATAGTATCAAAATGGTTCACCTCAAAAAGTTGCATCATGGCTACAAGCTTCTGAACTATGAAACTCGTTCGACAGTTCCAGAAGGAATCGAACCAATTTTATCGGATCTCTTACCAGAACGTTTTGCTCCTATTCTGTCTGGTCTGCTGAGATCTATGAAACTAAATCCCAAAAAAATAAAACATCTCGTTTCTTCTATTGGTGGCGATAATGCCAGTATCAAACAGATCAAAACAATCTTCCTGCCAGATAACGAATTGGAATCCGCGTTGTTTTTTGAAGCTAAAAAACACCTACCCATCAGTGGTGCAGAGATGCTTCTCGACTACCAGGTTCTTAGTGTTGAAGAAAAAACTAATAATATGAATATTCTTCTTGCATCTTCCACCAAATCGCTTCTGCAGGAACATTCCAACATTCTCATTTCAGCCGGCTTAACTCCGGGGATAGTGGATCTGGAATCATTAGCTGTTGCAAATAGTTTTATGCTTAATGAAAACGTGGAAGATGGTGTGTTTGTGCTCCTGAATATCGGAGCATTTAAAACTAATATGATTATCTACGGACCCAAGTCAAAATTCTTTGCCCGTGATATCAGTTGGGGCGGATATCATTTCACTAAAGATATCATGAAACAGCAAAATATGAGCTTTGAAGAAGCAGAAAACTATAAACTTGAGCATGGTTTAAAAAAAACTGACGCAACCAATGGTAAATCTTCTCTTATAGGACTCGATATCACAGAGAAATCCACTGCCGAGCATATTACCCAGGAAGTTAAAAGATCTCTCAGATTCTATGTGAAGGAAGCAAGTAATAGTGACTTCCGAAAAATACTGCTAGCGGGTGGAAGTGCAAAATTGAAAGGTTTGAGTGAATTTTTGGAAGAGCAGTTAAAACTTTCCACCGAAGTATATAATCCGTTTTTAAATTTAGATAAGTCCGATAAATTCTCTCACGAGAAAGACCCTCAATTTGCACTGGCCCTGGGCTTGGCTATGAGACCGGAATAGAGGAGAGGCTATGCAACAATTTTATTTCAAAATAAACCTGAATAAATTTGGCGAATTAAGGCAGCAGATAGAAACAGAAAAAAGAGCCTTAAACGTAACAGCAATATCGTATGGTATTATATTGGTTATCGTAACGTTTATCGTGATGCTGCTTAATTTCAACTTGAACAGCAAAATCGAAAACCGTAGAGTTTTATTACAGGATATCAAGGAAGAGATCAAAACCTATGAAGTTAGTGGAGAGTTCCTTTCTTCCAAAGACCTGCAAAGGTTAGCAAAAGTGAGTACCGAGAGAATTTTCTGGTCAAAGAAACTGGTAGCAATTTCCGAAAAGACCACCGATAAAATAGCAATCACACATTTCTCTTTCAAGGGTGGTCACCTCAGTTTATATGGTATAACCAGGTTGGATAAAGAACAGAGGGAGTTTGATCTAATTAACAATTTCATTAACGAACTGAAAAGTAATGAACAAATAAATATTGATTTTCCTGACATCCAATTTGTAAAATCTACCTATGATATCGAAAAAGATGTTGAGATATTACGTTTCCAGATCGACTGTATTACCAAGGATTCCAGAAAGAAGGGAGGTCGATCATGATGCAGCAAAAATATCTCATTCTACTTTGTGCTATTATTCTTACTGCAATGTGTTTCTTCTATCTCAGCTCAAAATCGATCAGTGCTAAGATGGTAAAAATAAATTTATATGATAAAAATATTAAAGTGGAACAGGAAAAACTTAATAGTGCCAAAGTTCTTAACGAACAACTGGCGGAGATCTCCAAAATTATTTTTCAAAGTATGACGGACAAGGGGGAATTTTCATCGGAAGAAGTAAATACTTTTATCAAGAAACTCACCGATATGGCAGATAAATACAAAATTGCTGTGCATTCTATCTTTCCCAAAGTTGTATCCTCTACATCGACGTATTTAGTAGAGCAACAATATACAATGATCCTTAATTGTACTTTTGTACAAATGGGACGGTTCCTTTCTGAAATGGAAAGCTTTGATAACATAATCAAGATCAAAACCCTGGATATTACCCCTTTGAGTAGAGACAGAAATGATGATAATGGTGATATAGAAACTGCAACACGCTACAAAGTAACTCTCGAACTTTCTACTTTAAAGATCATAAAGGAGAAGTAGTTATGGAACATAAATATTTGAAAGATTTTGTAATTATCTTGATCGTGGTCTTCATGATTGCTTTTGGTATGAAAGATTACAATCTCTATCATAAAGTGAACAAAGTTCCCAATGATTCCATGTACAAGAAGATAGCACTCAGTGAAGGGCTTTTAACAGAGATCCATAATATTGAGGAATCTATCAAGGATAGGAAACAGTTTGTTTTTACAGTTACAAAAGACCCATTAGAACAGAATCTCATTGTAAAAACTATTAAGGATATCGAGAAACAATGGCGTGAAGAAGTTGAAAATATGGTACGGCTCGAGTCTACAATAGTTCCTGAACATGGCAGGAAACAAGCTGCAATTTCTTATAAAGGAAAAACAGTAATTTACAGTGTTGGTGATAAATTCATTAAGGGAAAAATCACCGATATTCGTGAAGGTGAAATAACATACACTTATCAAAATACTGTGGGAGTTCTTAAGCTTCAGAAATTACCGGAGCGACCTCAAGAAATTAAACAGACCACAAGCAAAACAAAAAAATCAAGAGAATATAATTGGTAATATTAAGGAGAATGTATGAGAAAATTTAACGTTAACGTAGTGCTAGCAATGCTTTTAATAGTACTTTTTACCGGTAGTCTTTTTGCGCAGGATGATACTGAAAGTCTTTTATACAAGAAAATAACTCTGAATGCCGAAGATGCTTCCATCTCTCACATTGTTTCCACTATGGCGCACCTGAGTGGTTGCAATATAGTTCTGGCAATGGATGTTAAAACAGAAAAGGTAGAAGCGGAAGAAAGAAAGATTACCATTCATCTGAAAGAAGTACCGATTGAGCAGGCTCTGGCACTGGTAGTAAAATCAATTGGTCTATCCTATCGATTAGTTGGAGAAAAAACCTTTATCGTAGGAGAAAAAGCTCGTATCGAAGAAGAGATTGGCGAAAGAACTTATGTTATCAACCTTAATTATGTCGATGTGGATAAAATAGTAAAAGCTCTTGACATTATGCCAGGTGAAGCAGTACCCATTGAAGGACAGAATTCAATTATGTTGCGTGCTAATCCGGAAACATTTGCCGAAATTAGTAAAAAACTGGAAGAGATAGATGTTCCGCAAAAACAGATCGAGATTAGGGCACGCTTGATAGAGATCTCTGTTTCCGATGCTAAGAAATTCGGGATTGACTGGACCAGGCTGAATCAACTTACCACCATCCTGGCAGAAGATGCTATGACAGCCGATGGTGTGGGACTTCCCTTTAATTATACAGATGAAACCGGTGCAGTTCCGCACGGAGACCTTGTTCCATTGGGAGAACTTCCGGAGAGTCAATATTTCCAACGTATGGATGATCTGGGTGATATGGGTCTTTTCAGCCGCCAGATGACAGCTTTCGATATTACTATTGACTGGCTTTTGGAGAACAATGTAGCTAAGCTTCTTACAGATACCAGAATAACTGCCCTTAATGGTGAGGAAGCCGAGATCCACATCGGTGAGATCATTCCATTTATTGCGGAAGATTCTGAAAAGAATATTCAGGTAGAACGTGAGGAAGTAGGAATAAAGCTGAAAGTAAAACCAAAAGTGAATAGAGATGGGTTTATAACAACAAAAATAGAACCCGAAGTCAGTTCGGTTCTGGAGCTTGTGGGTGGATATGTGCCCAGAACTAAAGTAAGGAAGATCACTTCTACCGTAACTGTTCCCGATGGGCAGAGGATAATTGTAGGTGGTTTATTGAATTCTAACATTGTAAAAACAGTAAATAAAGTTCCACTTCTTGGTTCAATTCCCATTCTGGGCTATCTCTTTCAACATCATGTAACAAATGTGAACACTACAGACCTAATCATCGAGATCACACCTCGTGTGGTTACATTTGAAGATTATAATGTGGAATACGAAATTGATGAACGCCTTGAAAAAAAATTGATTAAGAAGAAAATTCCTGAAGAAAATCAGGAAATAATTCTTGAAGAAATTCAAGAATAGGAGGTATTATGAAAAAAATCAAGTTTCTTGTGATTTTTGCTTTGATAGCAATTTTATCGATAGCAATAATTAATTCATGTGATAACAGGGTTTTTGAACCTACAGAAGAAACTCCACCAGATGAATTCTACAATCTTACTATCTGGGCTGTACCAGACACCATTTATGCAGATGATGATAACGCCACTTATGCTACTATTTTTGTACTTGTAAAAGATAGCGATAACTTCATTGTTAACGAACAACAAGTGAATTTTGGTACAAACATTGGTAACATAATAGCTTTCGATATCACAGATAGCACCGGTATAGCTTCTGTGGAATTCTGGGATAACGGACTTCCCGGAGTTGCATCTATTGTTGCTTCTACAAATTATATTGAGATTAATGCAGATGAAGAGGAAATCACTCATACTATTACTACTCAAATGGAAGTTGCAATTATTATACAACCAGAACTGCCTTCTACAGATGTTAATTCTATCGGATTTGATGTCTCCGGTCAGGTAGATATCCAGGTTGCCGGAACAGGTGGGCAGGAGTCTTATGAATTTAATGTAAGCTTGTATGATGCAAGTAGCAATTTGGTTGAAGAACCAAGAACAGTATATTTCCAATTTGTTAATGCTCCTATAGGTACAAATATTGACAACCAGGTTTACTGGCCTTCCAGCGATTCAGTTACAGTTGTTTCATCCGGTGGACACGCATCTGTACCTATCAATAGCGGTTCTGCTTCAGGAACTGCCAGTCTGAAAGTATTCACATACAATGCTGCCGGAGATACAATATCTTCAACGAAATCTAATATAGTTGTACATGCCGGTCCACCCAACTCAGTTGATATTTCTATTGGCGGTCATGATTCCGGTGTTGATGTAGGAGCTGGATCCTGGCAGATAGAAACTTTAGCAATGCTGAATGATGCTTATGGTAATCCGGTTGATTATGGAACAACTGTATTTTTCTCACTCCCAGATGATCCAAGTTGGGCATCGATTGTAGCCGATGCTTACGTAGGCAATGAAAATACCAATGGTGATTCCCTGGAAGGATTAGCGTATACTTACCTTATTTATGAAGGATCACATACAAATGACTCATTGATTATTCAGGTTGAAGTTTCCGGTAATCTACCCGGACAGACATTTGTAGATCAGGAAACAGTTTTTATGCCTATACAACAACCTACTATAGACATTGTAGCTATACCAAATCATATAGATTGGACTATATATAACAATCCTTCCGACTGGCGCGATCACACAGTAGAATTGTCTCCTACTGTAACTATTACTGTAAAAGATGCACAGAATAACCCGATTCATGGGCAGGAAGTTATTTTTACTTCCGAAAGGGGTATACCGGTTTTGGAATCACAGCTCGATATGCTTCCGACACATCCGAATTTTGTACCTGACCACATTGGTATAACAGATATTGATGGAGAGATCTTGAAATACTACAGGTTCTACAAATATGAATGCCCCCCACCAGTTCCATCACCTCCTGGAATGATTGCTATCCAGATCACAGCTTCGATCCTTGGTACTCAGGTTTCGAACCAGATAACGGTAACTCTGTTTAGGTATGTAGATTAGGCTGATACTATTGTAAAGGAGAATAAATGACGTTTAATCCTCAGTTTGCCAAGATTGGTGAAATTCTGATTCACAGGGGAGTTATCACTGAAGATCAAGTAAAAGAAGCCATAAACAAACAGACGAGTTTTGGTTTGAAACTGGGTGAAACTCTTCGCAAACTTGGCTACATTACAGAAAAAGATCTTCTGAATGCTCTTTATCTTCAACTCGATTATGAGGTGGTAAAAGAAGATGAACTGATGAGTCTGGATCTGGAGATCGTCAAACTGATCCCGGAACCTTTTGCCGTGGAAAATAGAGTTATGGCTATTAAGAAAAAAGGTAATTTTGTGATTGTAGCCATGACCGATCCTGAAAATATCGTTATCTACGACAGTTTAAAAAAAGTATTAGGAAAGAATATCACTCCAGTACTTATTGGTGACTCTATCCTTACAGACACTTTAGAGAAATATTACAAAAATATCAGAACTGCATCGCAAATGGAAGACGCAGTAGGCAGTTTTGAATTTGTAGCAGTAGATGAAGATGAAAATGAAATCAGCATAGATACAAAGGTTGATGCTGATGCCCCGGTTGTTAAATTGATCAACCTGATAATTACAGAGGCTATCAAATCTAATTCTACTGATATTCATATTGAACCACTGACCAATAATACACGTGTTAGATTCAGAATAGACGGTGCTCTGCGCGAAGTAATGTCTCCTCCTATTGGGCTTCATCCTGGTATGGTTTCTCTGGTTAAGGTCATGTCAAAATTGAATATTGCAGAACGACGTCTCCCACAAGACGGACATATTTCACTGAGAACTGCTATAAAGAGCGTTGACGTTCGTGTTTCCATCGTTCCCACTGTAACCGGTGAAAAAGTAGTTATGCGTCTTCTGGATAAAGGAGAATTCGGTTTCAACCTTACTACTCTTGGTTTCACAGAAGAAAATCTGACTATGTTCCGTAAATGGATTAAACGTCC
>CBFDCX010000001.1:0-26068 GCA_965603415.1 uncultured bacterium | reverse complement strand
ATTATGAAACCCGTTTCGAAAAACCGGAAGAGACGATTACCGATATCAATATGGGTATTTATCATGCCTTTACATTGCGCTATGATCTGCCGTTAAGATTAAGGATTTCTTATAGTTATAACATTTTACCATTTGATGAGATAAATACGCACCAGATAATGTTACAAAGATCGTTCAGGTTTTAATTAGAATCAACCCACACTGGGTTTGTTAACACAAATCCACCTTGGGAAGTGCTCATACTCATTCGTACATAGCTTCTATCAGGCAATTCAATTTTCAGGCTGTTTTGCGGGTTTGAAATTTTAATTTCTTTCTTTGAATTTGTGTCGCCGATATAAAGATTCAACGTTCTAATTTTACCAAATTCGTGAGCAGTGCGTGTTTCATATTCCAATACAGCGCTCTTTTCATTTATATTTGAACCGATCGAATAAATTTTTCTTTTTGCTTTTAACTGGAAACTCAAAAATGGACCGTTACTTAAAATTATTACTCCGTTTTTAATTCCCTGTATGGGCTCATTATTTTTGTATTTAAATGCTGTGAAAAACTTACCGAAAACCTGATCATGAGAAGCAAATAATTTCCAGAATGGACTTTTGATCTGACGCATTACATTAAAGTTTCCATGTGCATCATTTCCAGCCAGGATGAAAAACCGATTACCCTGCAAAAGCAACGATCTCCAATGGTTAATAGCTTTTAAAACGTCAGGAAAATGAGAAGTGTTGATCAATTGCAGGAACTTGATCCCGCTGTTTTGAAAATCATTTAAAGACCAATTCCCACGACGGAGAGTAAGTTTTTGTAGAAAAGGAATTTCATCATTCGGATGAGCTGCAATGAACAAATTTCTATCGTTTTGCAATTCTTCAATTTCTTTCAGGTGTCTTTGCGGCTTATTCTGGAACCATTTTTCTGCACTGTCACCGGAACCTTCGATGAAATCTGGGTGATTGATGGCCAAAAGATGAACATTTCTGCCTTTGGAATTCCCAATAGAGATCTCTTCACCGGGAATTACTCTGAAATTCTTCTCATCATTATGCTGCGCATCATCAAGCATTTTTTTCCATTTGGGAATGTCAGGATCATTAACCGTGTAAGAATCTTCGGAATCATCCAGATCATAAGAATGATCGGTAATAAAAAGCCAGGATAGTCCAATTGCTTTTGCCATTTTCACAGTGGTAGGAATATCGGCACCGAATTCCACCTGGTCGGATGTATATATGCTGTGATAGTGCGGCTCTCCAGCATACCAGCCTTCTGAAAATGGTAATTTGCTTTCTGTAAAGTAACATTCGAACGGGGTCTTCTTTAAACCGGGATAGTTATCATTTATAACTGTTTTTTCTTTTCCATTGATACGGTATTGAATTGTTACATTGATCTTCAATTGTTCATCAGCTTTGATCTGTGAGATATCAACTTCCAATATTTTAGAATAATATTGTTGCTTGAGCTTTTCATTAATATCGAATTCCTGAGAAAAATGACTGCCATTAGCAGAGATATCAATAAGAACAGATAAGAGTTCTATGGGGAATAGGTGACTGTCTTTAACTATTATCAGAACAGGTAATTTTAAAGATGTGGATCTAATGCAGCGAATAGGCAGGTCGGCAATTATCTCCGGTTCTTTTCTGAAATACTTTGGATAAAGAAATCTGTAACGGTAGTGTATCTCTGCATAAGAAAAAAAAAGAGGGATAAAAGAAAATCCCGGATGCCAGAATGGATTATTTGTTAAAAACATAATAAAAAACCTTCAATCCGTTTATCAATAGACTGAAGGTCCATTTCTTTTATCATAATATTCTAAAAAAGCATACTATGGCAACCAGTTGGGGTCCAATACACTTTTAGATGTTTTATCTTCACCCACGCCCCAAGGACCGGATGGAAGATAATAATATAACTTTGCTCCTACTTTACCGAAGTTCTTATTGCTGGATGCCACAACAGTGCTATCTGTCACGGAATAATCAAAATAGAAGAAATCTTTTGTTTTCTGTAAATCTTCGATTATGTTCAAAAGATCCTCTCCGGAATAGGTTCCATCTTCATTGAGCTTTATTACTGAATGTTCAAAAATATAATATCCGTTAGCAGGATCATTTTTGAAATCTACATCTGCACGAGCAATAACCTGAATATTATAAATAGCTTCTTTCATTTTTTTCTGGTTTACTCTATCATTTCTTAACGGAATGGTTAAAGTGAAGATTATTCCTACTAACATTATAACCATTAAAAGCTCTATTAATGAGAATTTACCTTTTTTTTCAACTAAAGAGTTATCTGTCATTTTTCCTCCAAAATTCTTCTAGCAAAGAATCTGAATACAAGGGCGTTTGTCAAATTCTTTTTACATATCCTTCTTAGATTGAAAAAACTTTACAATATCCAGCCCACTTTTTTATTTACTCGTGGAAATATACTTTTATTAGTATATATGTCCGATTGATAACAAAGGGAAATAGAATATGAAAAAATTATTGTTCATATGGCTTATTATAAACATTTCCATTGTGCTTTTAGCCGAAACAAAAGAAGAGCTTGATACAAAGTATAAAGAATTAGTAGAAGAATATAATCAAGAAAAAAATAAAAATACCTCCAAAGTTAGTGGAGCAATTATTTTACCGGAAAAAATTGATTTGAATACAGCTTCTTATGAAGAGTTCAAAACATTGCCTATTTCATCTGAACAGGCAGAAGATATTATTGATCATCGTGATTATACAAGCTTCTTTAAGAGTATATATGAACTGAGAGAGATCGAATCTATAGATCAGGTTACATTAGACAAGATCAAACCGCTGGTCACAGTATCGCATTACAACGATCAAGATGAAACTGCCCAGCGCAGGGAAGAGATTTATTATCTTATTGAAAGGCTGGGCAGTAATGAAGGTTTGCAGGAAGGTATGAGTGATGTATGGGAAGATTACCTGATAACACCACGCAATATCAATAAACTCAATTTTTCCGATATAATGAATCTGCCCAATGCATCCCCCATTGATGTGGCAGCTATTTTGAACAGGGTCAGCTTTGGAGATTCCATATCGAGTTATCGCGACTTGCGCAAATCTCCCGGGATTTCTTATTATGGAGCCAGGAACATCAGGAACTATGTTTACTACGAAGATAAACCGCTTTCCCAGGATCTTTTCATAGATTATCAGATGAAATACACCGATGATCCCTATCCCGATGATACAATGGATATGTACAGGGAATCAATGATCAGATACTATACACCAAATTCTGATGATCCTAAAACACCTGCTATCAAAAGACAATCTTACTGGGGCTTTTTCAATATGCAGAATGATAGAGCTGCAATTACCAATAAATTAAGAATACGATATCAGAATGAATGGAAAGCTGGATTACTATATGACTCACCTAAGGGTAACTATGAAATTCTAAATTGTACTACCAACAATCTGCTCGAAGACTGCAAGTTCTATGTAGGTTATGAAAAAGAGTTGGATTTTTATGGTAAAAACTTTATAAAATTATATGCAGGAAATTACCGGGCTACTTTCGGGGAAGGGCTGGTAATGGAAAATACAGATTATTACAGTCCCCGGAAAACTGGTTTTGGATTTAATAAGAGGATCACAGGCATTATTGGTGATGTTTCCCGCACTCAGGAATATGCCCTGCGCGGCTTTGCTGTGGATTGGAAACGGAAAAATCTTAATGCTGTCTTCTTTCTATCGCAAGATCAAAAAGATGCTGTGGTCTACGATAGCAATGGTAATGGTATCCTTGATGATGACGACTATATTCTCTCCTACATCTCCATGACAAACCGTTTTGCAGATGATGAGCTGGAATCTGTAGAAGAATATTTTAACGATTATCCCGATAATACCAATATTGTAAGGATTGCACCTCGCAGAGATTGTTTGCAGGAAAACATCATTGGAGGGCACTTGGAATTCTCTCCATGGATCGGTACACATCTGGGTGTTACAGGCTACGAAGCCACGTATGATCGTGATTTTGTTGTTCCTGAAGAGGATGTACTTAAAGAGATATTAATTTATCACAGCGATTACTACGATAAATGGAAAATCACGGACAATGAAATTTCTTCCATGTATTCTACCATTTCTCCTGAAATTGGCGACAGAGACTATCGACGGGTTATTGGTTTCGACTGGCGCACCGTTCTTAATAATACATCTTTCCAAGGTGAATATGCCGAACTGGAAGTAGATGGCAGTCTTGGAAAGATCGGGGATGATCCTAAAGCACTTATTCTCAGCGCTTATTCACAGTTTGATAATCTCTACCTGCTTTCTATTTATCGTGACTATGATCTGGAGTTTGATAATCCCTATCATCGTAGTTTCTCCGAAAGTGAAAGATTCGATGATACAGTTTATGAAAAACTTACATACGCACTGAATAATACACTTCTTAGCGACATGTACCTTAATTCTGTTCAGCCTTCTGCAGAAAAAGGTATCTACTTTGAAACACGTTACCAATTTAATACAATGCTCACCATCACAAGAGCTTATCTCGATCTCTGGGAAAGGAAATCCGATGCCAGACGGGGAGTTCGCTTTGAAGCAAAATTAGAATTCAAACCCATTCACCAGTTTCGCATCCGCCTGCGGCATAAACATCAGTTAAAACGTTATGATAATGATCAGGATAGAAATGAATCGCAGGCTGATGAATCTGAGATCAAATTACTGTTTTACCTTTCTAATTTCAATAAGATCCAACTGGGTTATGTTTATACCCGTGTTCTTCAGCCACCTTATCTTTCCATCCTTTCCAATCCTGCCCTGGCAAGTGGACCAGATATGGCACAAGCCAGCACTCTCACCAATGGTGATATGATCTATGTGGATTATACACACAATTTTAACCGGAATTTAAAAGTTGTTGGAGCTTTCTCTTTCTGGTTTGCAGAAGGCGCTTCTTTCTGGGATTTCGAAGATGTGGAACTTGATTTCGATCAGAGTGACAGGGGATTTAAATACTGGTTCAACATTCACAGCAGAATAGCAAACAACCTGTTCCTTTCCTTTAAATATAAATATAAACAATTTATAACCCGAGAATACGAATTCAGGGATTATAACGAAATTCCTCCTCCCGAGGAAGGGGAATACTATTTCCAACGAGTAGAAAGAAAAGAAAATATAGTAAGATTACAATTGGACTGGAAGTTTTAATTGGAGGATAAATGAAGAAAATTTTTACAATACTAATAATGATAATCTTAACAGGAAGTCTATTTTCCTACTCTCTTTTAGAAAGAGAAACAGGGAGTTATACAGGAAGTCTCGATCCGCGTTCGATAGCGATGGGATCTGCTTCTGTGGCTGGAGGGAACAGATTGCTGGATACCATCATTAACCCCGGGAACCTGCCTTTGATGCAAAATAAACTGGGTGCTCAGTTTTACGGTGGAATAATAACCAACTTTGATGACAGATCGCTGCCCATGTACAATTCATTCGATGCCTATTGCGGAGATGCAACCTACGTGAGCAACGTACATCCTTTCGAACAATTGGCAGGTGGAGTATATTATAAACACAAACTCTCCAACTTTGATATTGCAGCTTCTTTCATCTATCATCCGTATATAGATTTTACTTCTGACTATTTGGAAGAAGTAAGAAATGATGCTAATTCCGATGAGAATTCATATCCACCTGTTATTGCAAAGAACTATATTGAAGGCGAGGGAAGCATCGATGCTTTTAGTGTAGTAACTGCAGTGAAATATAAGGAGCTTGCAACATTCGGGATCAGGTTTTCAAAACTGATGGGAGATGCAAATCTTAAAAGAAGAATTATCTGGTCGGATTATTCATTTGGAAAACTGGACACATTATTAACAAATACAACAAATATTTTGGAAAGGGATTTCGAAGCTTTCCAGGTCCAGATAGGAACTTTAATTAATATTGATCCTCGTTTAAGTGTGGGATTATCTATCACTCCCAAAGTAGATTTTGATGTTACCGGTATCAAAGACAGTGTGAATGTGGAAGATGCAGTTTACACTTATTTCACTTCTTTGGATTCTTTACAGAATGTCATTATTACAGATTCTCTTACTTATGCCGAATATTCTGCTCCATTAAAATTCAGGACAGGCTTGAATTATAAACCACGCAACATCATGCGTACGAATTTTAATCTGGATATTGAATTTGTTCAATGGTCTGAAATAAATAAACTATATGATGATGCATACAATTTTTACATTGGTGTAGAGCACTGTTTAAAGAATAAAATTCCCATCCGCATAGGTTTTAATTACCAGACAAATTACTGCCTGAATGATCATTCGGGACTTGTTTTTGCAGACAAAGTAACAATGCCGGCTTTCACGGCAGGCACAGGTTTCACTTTCATGGAAAATTTTTATTTCGATATAGCCATAGAATATGCCAACAGGCAGTATGAAGCTTTAGACCTCTTTATGGACAGCTATTATTGGGGTGATGATGGAGCATATGAGGATTTATGGGAGAATTCTTATTATATAGGCTTGAATGGCGGTATTCAGGATAGAGGCTGGGAAAATCCTGATACTGTAAAAGAAACATTTTTCAACATTCAAACATCCATTAGTTTTAAATGGTAGGTAGATAATGAAATTTAGATTAATTCTGATAATTCTGCTATTTGGAACAACTATCGTTTTGGCAGAAGATCTATTGTTGGATGTGTTATTCTCGAACGATATTCATGGAGGAATCGACAGGTATAAAGCTACTTTCATGAATCCAGATTTTCCGCCAATGTTGGGTGGCGGTGGTTCTGCGGCTACTTATATCAATAAAGTACGAGAACTATCAAACGGAAATTCACGGGATAATCTGCTGATAGATGCCGGTGATTTTTTTCAGGGACATCCTGTAGGAACAATGACCCAGGGCAGGGCTGTGATAAAGTATTTCAACATGATAGGTTATGATCTTAGTGTAGTAGGAAACCATGAATTCGACCTGGGAGAAGATGTCCTGATCGAAACTTACAAACTAGCACAGTTTCCCATCCTTTCCTGTAATATTATTCACAAAGGAACTACTGAGCTGGTTGAATATGTACAGCCGTATATCATCCTTGAGAAGATGGGAGTAAAAATAGGTATTATTGGCGTTACAACAACCGATACAGATAAGATGAGCTTTCCGGATAACATTAAGAACGTTGAATTCCTGCCGGCTAAAGAATCATTAGAAAGGTATATTAAGACAGTTCGTAATGAAGGTATCGATCTGCTTATTGTGGTGGGACATATGGGATTGCCATACTATCCGGAACCTGTTTACAAATCTCGCTATATTGATACACCAGATCCATCGCAAACACGGAATTGGGGATATGATGCACAAGAACTTGCGCACGAAGTGGAAGGCATCGATGTATTCTTTGGCGGGCACATGCATAAGGGTTTTGCTGAACCCTGGGAAGATCCACTGACCCATACAATGGTTTTTCAGGGATATGCTTACGGCAGTAACATCGGTCATATAACTTTGAAAATCGACAAAGAAACAAAAACACTTTCCGGATATGAAACTCCTGCTATCCAGGAAGGTGTGTTAGTAACGCTTTTCGATGATGAATTTATTCCTGACGAAGAGATAGCCGATACCATCCTGGTAATGCAGAAAATTGCAGAAGCAGGTATGGATGAAATTATCGGGGAAGCTGCTATAAATATTACTAAGAGTGGAACTGGCCCACAAAACATGATCGGTAACATGGTTTGTGAAGCTATACTGGACTATACAGGAGCCGATTTCAGTTTTATGAACCTGGGTGGAATACGAGATGAACTTTTAGCAGGTTCTATTTCTTATCGTGATGTATTTAATGTAATGCCTTTCGATAACCAGGTGGTTATGTTTGAGGTGGATGGAAAGTTCCTGAAAGACATTATAGAGACACGTGTTAACGGTTCCAGACACGGTTTAAGGGTAGCAGGTATTCAAGTAGTAATAAACAGAAAACGCAGCAATTTTGACAGGGTTACAAAACTCATGATCGGTGGAGAACCCTGGGATGCTGACAAAACCTATCAGATAGCAACCACAGATTTTCTATTGCAGGGAAATGCCGGTCTGGCTTTACTTACCAAGATCCCTGAATCACAAATAACTCGCTATGAGCAGGATCTGCGTGATGTTATTGTAGAATACATCAAGAAATATTCACCGGTTACTACAACTATTGATAAGCGCTGGAAAAGGGATGATAAAAGTGAATTATCACCGGAGCTTGAAAGAGTAAAAAATAATCAATAAATAATAAGAAATGAAAAAAATTCGTTGACTGATGTTATATAAATTTTTATCTTGCCCACAGAATTTGAGCGAGTTTCGTGTTTTTTTCAGGATTCAGACTTTTAATAATAATTTAAAAATGAAAACGTTCTAAATTTAATAAGCATTGGAAACTAACTCTAAAGGAGATTCAAGTTGAACGAAATAGGTCGGCTGAATGGAGAAGATCGCAAAGGATTGAATGCGTTTCTTGATGCCACTTTCAAGCTTCTTGATAAAAATAAAATAGCTCAGGCAGAGAAAAAACTGATCGAAATCTCTAAAACGCCTAATTACTTCACTCGTGAATATCTGGGAAGAAATCTCACTAAGTATGAAGATCATGATAAGATGATGAAAATAACTCAGCGTATGTTAGAGCATAAATTATATGGTGTTCGAGCAACTGCATTATTTTATTTATATAACTTTAACTTCGAAGAACCTGAAAAGATCTTTGAAATTCTGGAAAAAACATTCGATAGTGTGCCCTGGGAAGTTGAGAGCATAATAAATGATATGTGGAAACGATATGCCGATTTAATGAAAGAACGAATGAGCAAATGGATTGAATCTGAAAATTCACATAAAAGAGCGTTATCATTTCACGGGATGGAAAATATAGCAAACTCCGATCCAAACTTCATTATGGCTTTTATAGGAAAAGTTATAGATGATGAAACAATGGAAGTTCAGAAAAAAATTACCCATATACTTACTCAGGTTGCCCGGGTAAATCCGATCGTTGTCTTTCCTTATATAAGAGAATGGTTATCTGAAGCTGACGATCAAAGAATTAAAACCATCTGGGTCTCGATGAAGAAACTTGCAAATATCGTTGTACAAAAAAATAGAAGAGATAAAACTGAAGAATTCGTAATTCTAACCGAACAAACAATTAAAGATTGGATGAATGACGAAAATGAGAATATGTCTCACATGGGTGAAAGGCTCTGGCGTATAGTACAAAGAAATAAAAACTATTAAATGGGAAAAAATCTTTTAATTAAAATTCTGGTTCTTATAATTGCGATCTTACTCTGGATGCAGTTCACATTAATGAAAATTCATGAAGAAGAAATTCCTGTCTCAATAAAATTAGTAAATGTACCACACGATCTTCTTCTTGAGGAAGAGCTTCCTGAGATCCCTGTTCATATTCGTGCAAAAGGAATGGATATTTTTTTTTTAAAATTATCTAAAACCCATTTCGAAATTGATGCGGAAATCTTCAAATACGGAAAAAACAAACTCAAATTCACTGATAAGAACTTAATCTATTCCCACCGGCTTCAATTAGAGATACTCAATATTGATAAAACCGGAAATCTGAATGTGAACATGGACAAACTGGTAGAGAAGAATAAAGTTATCGAGATACAATATGCCTCCGCCAAAGATGAGGAATTCTTCATCGAGAATAAGATCACAAATACACAACAGAGGGTAACTGTGAAGGGTCCGCTGGCCATTCTTAATGCAATTAAAACAATTCAAACAGAACCGATCACTAAAAAAATGGTGAAAAATGGGAAGCTTTCGGTTTTGCTTATCACACCCGATGCTAAGGCCGAATTATTAAAAGACAGGATCATATTCGAAGTAACACAAACCAAGATCATCAACCGCACAATTTCCCTGATTCCCATTAAATTCCCGGAAACAGAAAATGTCTCGATAATTCCTCAAAAAGTTTCAATAATGGTTCGTGGTCCAAAAGAGATCGTGGAAAAACTTGATAATAATTCAATAATTGCCAATCTCAATTTAGCGAAAGTACGAAAGGGATTTGCAGAAGTAAAATTCGAAGTTCCTTCCGGTATTAGGATAATTGAATATACTCCCAAGAAAATACAGGTTATTGAAAATAAGTAAAAAATTACCTTCAATGGTGGAACATGATTAAGATACTTGCCTTTGAAACATCCTGTGATGATACTTCCGTAGCTGTAATCGATTCAAATTATAAAGTATATAGTAATCTCATTTCTTCCCAAACCGCTCATCAGGATTTTGGGGGTGTTGTTCCCGAACTGGCATCACGAATGCATATGAAGAACATTATGAAGCTTACACAAATTACCATGAATAAAGCTGAAGTAACATTCAATGATATCGATGCAATCGCTGTTTCGGTAAATCCGGGATTGATCGGAGCACTATTGGTAGGTGTTTCTTTTGCCAAAAGTCTGGCTTATAGCCTGAATAAACCTCTTATTGCTGTGAATCACATGCTGGGTCATATCTATGCTAATAAGATCCAGAATCCTGATCTAGATCCTCCTTACCTGGCTCTGGTAGTTTCAGGTGGTCATACCGAGTTGGTTGATTTCAGAGCTATAAATGATTTTGATATCGTGGGGAAAACTCGTGATGATGCGGCTGGAGAAGCATTCGACAAAGTAGCGAAATTATTGGGATTGGGTTATCCGGGAGGTCCGCAAATTGATAGTACAGCAAAAGGTGGAGATCCACACTTTGTAGATTTCCCACGCGCTATGAAACAAAAAGATAATTTCGATTTCAGCTTCAGCGGTTTTAAAACTGCAGTGCGGAATTACCTTTTGGCTCATGATAAAGAGTTTCAAAAAAAGCATATATCTGATATTACCGCATCTGTTCAAAAGGCTATTGTAGACAGCTTAGTTTCTAAAACAATTAATTATGCGAAAAAGTATAATTCGAAAGTAATAATCGTAGCGGGGGGTGTTTCAGCTAACAGCCTTCTCAGGCAGGAAATAACGGAACAAACCAGGAAAATGAGCATTGAAGTTTATTTTCCTCCCCTTGAATACTGTATGGACAATGCTGCAATGATAGGTGCTGCTGCAGTAGAAAAATACGCACGCAGCGAATTTGCCGATCTATCACTGAATGCTTTTTCCACCAAAGGTGTAAGATTTATTTAATGTAACTTAAAATCTCGTTCCTACGCTCCTGCGTTGGAACGCAAGACCAAATGTTCCCACGCGGGAGCATGGGAACAAGAAGTAATTAATTATTTGATCCTGCTCTTATAGTTTTTATTCTTTTAAATAGGTTTTTTAATTTATACTCATCTAATTTACCATTGGTTCTTACGCCATTGCAAATATCGATGCCAAATGGTTGAACAAAGCGAATAGCTTTTGTAATATTATCAGGATTAATTCCACCTGCCAGGAAGATGGGGATATCCAGTTTCTGACGGATTATTTTACTGATCTCCCAGTTGTGAATCCTGTCAGTTCCACCCAATTTTTTCACTTTCAAGTTTGGATTTCCCGAATCCAGCAGCACAGCATCCACATGCTGTGAAACAGCAATTGCTTCATCGATCGAGCTCTCATCTAAAACGTGTATTACCTGAACAAGTTTAATATTATTTAATGCGGAGCGGATATCTTCGTAGGTTCCTGTTTGTAATTTATCAACGATCTGTATAGTATTTGTTCCAACCCGTTTTTGATGCATGATTATCTTTTCTGCATCCGTCTCACTTGTCAGCAGGAATGAAGCAATAGATGATGGAATTATACTGGCTATTTCAGCAATTTTATCGTCCGGTATTACACCCGGTCCGCTGGGCATATTACCAACAAGTCCCAATGCAGATGCTCCCAATTCGATTGCCATTTCAGCTTCTTTCACACTGCCAATACAGCAGATCTTGGTGCGCGGTTTTTGAGTTCCCTTCATTTTCTATCCATTTCCATCAACTTGCTAAATTCTATTATATCTTCTACTTTCTCTGCCGTAAAATCAGATTTGGTATTCCAGTTTGAAATATCATCGACCACACCATAATGTGCAGCAATACTGGATATTTCGATCCCGGAATTTTTTGTTTTCAAAACAGCATTAGCATTATTCGCACAAACAATATCAGTTTCATGATCGCCTATATAAAACACGTTTCCGCTGGATGAATTGCATAATTTATTGATGCAAGCCAGAAGTCCATCCGGCTCGGGTTTCTGCCTGATGATATCTACTTCTTCATAGCCGATGACAGCTTTAAAAAGATCTTCCAATCTATATTCGTTTAATAATTTAAGGATATTGCTGTGTGAGTTTTGCGAAACAATACCATGTGGTATATTTTGTAATTGCAAAAGGACATCATGAATTCCTGGAAAGAGTTTGGTTGGTGTATTGTCCTGCAGTTGATATTTCGTCCATAGCGTTCCTGCCAGATCTGTTTGCCGGTTAGTAAGCCCGAATTTGCGAGTATACAGCTCACGCCAGTTTGTGGCTTTGGAAGTGGCGGAAATGTAATTCTCAAGAGAAGACAAAACCGGGAAAGTATCTGCTTTTTTCATTATTATCTGCTCTATTATTCTGCGGGTTACGTTCAGATTCTTTTGGCGTGTATCAATCAGCGTTCCATCAAAATCCCAGATAATTGCTAAAACATTATTCATAATATTCCTGTTACTGATTTTATTGTAAATTGATATAGTTCTATCCAACCGTCAATATTTAAATTTCCATCATTATGAATCAAGTTTCAACTTGACCTGAAAAGTGTAATTCAATTTCTCTGCTATGTGTATCAATAAAAGAATGTGCTGGGATAGCTCAGATGGTAGAGCAACTGATTCGTAATCAGTAGGTCGGGAGTTCGAGTCTCCCTTCCAGCACCACTTTTATTTGAGGAATTATGAAAAGAAAATACAGGTGTTTTGCACTTTTCTCAGGTGGATTGGATAGTATGTTGGCTGTGCTTCACATGAGCGAACTTGGCTATGAAGTTGTTCCAATTTTCTTTAAGAGTTTATTCTTCGGACCTGAGAATGCAAAGAAAGCAGCAGAGCAGATAGGTTTTGAATTGATCGTACACGATATTTCACAAAAACATTTGGAAATGTTAAAAAATCCACGTTATGGTTTTGGTAAGAACATGAACCCCTGCATAGATTGCCACGGCTTGATGTTCAGGGAAGCTGCGCAATTAATGGAGCAATACAAGATCGATTTGATCATCTCCGGTGAAGTGCTGGGTCAAAGACCCATGAGCCAGCGTCACGATGCCCTGAACGCTGTGGGAAAATTAAGCCAAATCAAGGATCTGCTGATACGTCCGCTTTCCCAGAAATTACTCACCGATACCCTTCCAATACGTGAAGGCTGGGTAAAAAAAGAAGATATGCTGAACATCCAGGGCAGGGGAAGATACCTCCAAATAGAAATGGCAGAAAAATATGGGATAACATTTTATCAGAATCCCGGCGGTGGCTGCCTGCTTACAGATGCTGGCTATTCACGACGCTTGCGAGATTTGATGGAAAATGATATGATGGAGATGAAATTCATTGAATTCCTTAAAATTGGCAGGCATTTCCGGATAAGTGATAATATAAAGATAATAGTTGGCAGGAATGAAAAGGATAATGATGCTCTCACCAGCCTAGCAGTGGATGAAATAGTATTGCAAGCGAAAGATTTTCCCGGACCTTTAGGAATATTGAATTCAATGAATCAACCAATTGAAGAAGAGATCAAGATCGCAGTTTCCCTGCTTTTGCGTTATTGTAATAAAGCTCCCGAAACATCAATAGTGGTTTATGGGAAAAAATTTCAATTGCAAAATCAGATTGAAACCGAAAAGATGGATCCAAGAGAAGTGGAGAAAATAATTATTTAATGTTGTTATTATGCCAGCCGAGCCGAAGTTATACGAAGTCTGGACGAATCCTGAGCAGTGTTTAATGGAAGATAAATCTGTAACTCGAAGCTCTGTCTTTGAGAAAAAATGGTTAATTCCAATCGCAAACAAGGATGTTTGTGGTACGAAAGAGGAAATATGAAATATAAAGTGTATAATGTCCTTCCCGAATTCGGCACGAACACCTACATCGTGTGGGATGAAAAATCACGGCAGGCAATGATAATCGATCCAGCTGCACCGGATAAAATGCTGACCGAAGAGATCAAAAACCTGAAGTTAGATTTGAAATACATTATTAATACTCACGGGCATGGCGACCATATTGCAGGAAATCAACTTATCAAAGATAGTTTTTCTGCTCCGCTCAGTATCCATGAAGCCGACGCTGCCAAACTTACTGAAGCCAAACTTAATCTGAGTGAATTCTGGAATGCCGATATCGTTTCACCACCTGCGGATGTTCTCTTTAAAGATGGAGATAAGATCACTCTTGGCAACTATGAAGTCACTGTTATTCACACTCCCGGACATTCTCTTGGTGGTATTTGTCTGCTGGTGGATGGACTATTATTTTCGGGTGATACTCTTTTCTCAAAAGGGATCGGTCGCACAGATCTTCCTGGTGGAAATTATGAAATGCTGATATCTTCGATAAAAGATAAACTTTTTAAACTGCCCGATGAAACGATAGTTCTACCCGGTCATGGACCGGAGACTACAATTGGTAAGGAAAAGAGAAATAATCCTTTTGTGGGATTTGCAGAAAGATACTAATTTATTTCAGAAGTAAGCACTTCTTAATACTGAAAGTTTTTTTATTCACTTTCAAATAATAGAAATAAACTCCTGAACACACAGGATTACCGTTAGAGTCTTTGCCATTCCAAACTACTGACTGCTGACCGTTTATAGTTGAAAGACGTTTTACTTTCTGTCCTTTCAGATTAAAAATGATTATTTCAGTATCTTCAGTGTTTTCATTGTTTAATGAAAAAGAAATTGTTGTTTCTGGATTGAATGGATTCGGGTAATTATATAAATTAAATGATGAAAGAGACATCTGATTCTTATCTGCTGAAACTGAATTCCAGATCAAGTCCACAAATTCCGGGTGATCTATGAAGGGATTGCGGTTTCCCTGCCAGTTATCATAAATCCTGTCGTTACGTGTCTCTTCAAATACACTTGGAGGATCCAATGTATTCCATTCCAAAAGAGCTGAAAGTTTTCCATGCTCAGGATTTGGATAAGTATTAACTTCATCTACTGCGACCAGATCAAGCTCACCGTTTTCTCCTTCATAACGGGTTGCCATGTAAAAGATCATTCTGGCAACATCACCCTTAACCTCATCGCGAGGTTCCCATGAATTACCATCATAAAAACATCCCGGAATCGTCGGGTAAGGATTGTCACTGTAATCAAAATCCAGGTTTCCACGATCACCATTCACCTGAACATCTGTAGGACGCAGGTGATGGACATCGGTTCCACAAGGCGGGTCATTTCCAAAATCGCCATGTGATTTAGCCCAGGTATGCTCACGATTCCAAATTGGATAACCAGAATTTGATACCGACCAACCAGTATAAAGCAAGATAACATTATCCGTATTATCAGGGTCTTCATCAGTATCACGCAGTGCATTCCAAACATTATCATAACTCAATTCGGTGTGACCATCAATAATATCGTTTAACGCAGATTTTAGATCATCTCCGCTTAATCCTTCAGTGCCATCATAATAACCGGGTGGGATTTGTGCGATAAGATTTAACACAATTAATGTAAATAATATACTCAATATGTTTTTCATTTCATCCATCCATTTAACTAATTCTATTCAAACAAAATTTTTTGAGTGAATTTGTGTCAAATGAAAACAGATATCTTTAGAAAATAATTAAATCATTTTATTATTTAAATCTCGTTCCCAAACGGGGTTTGGGAACGAGATTTGGTAAAAAAGGGACTTTGGAATAAAAGGCTCTCTGTACTTCAATTAGTTCTTTTGATGTTAACAAGCTTGTTTTATTGACATGAAAAGCGTATCAACTTTTTTAGAACCAATATGTTAACAGATAAAGAGATGTTAGAAGAGAGTAGGAAGATCTTCGAGTTGCAGATCGAAGAAAATGAAATGCTGGATTTCTATAAAGTCTTTGAAAACAATAATTCTGTTCACCTGGAGATCGGCAGCGGCAGGGGAGAATTTCTTTTATATAAATCAGTGCAACATCCCGATGTAAATTTTCTGGCGATAGAATTGAAGGAAAAGAGGATCAAAACGATCATTCGTCAGCTTGACCCGCAAATCAATAAAAATGTACGGATAATAAAATTATTTGTAGATGAAAAAATTACAGATTATGTGCCGGAAGGATCATTTCAGATGATCTATATTATTCATCCCGATCCGTGGCCCAAAAGAAAGCATCATAAAAATAGACTTATCCAGCATGGTTTTATAGATGTTCTCTGGAGGATACTGAAACCGGAAGGAATTGTAGAACTCTCCACCGATCATGAAGAATATGCGAACTGGATCATTCAACACTTCCTGGAGAGAACAGATTTTGAATCATTTTATAATAAAGGATTTTCAAGAAATCTCGAAGAAAAACACATCGAAACATTTTTTGAAAAAAAGAAAAAAGAAGAGGGATCTGAACCGTTTTTTATGAAATACAGGAAGATTTAATTTTTCAATCAGAAGTGGATTAGGAGAAACAATGGATAGATTAAAACTAAAAAAGATATATGAAAAAAATATCGAGCATGCCAGCAATTATTATAGCCCGTTCGCCTGTAAGAATGAAGATGCCTTCCGCCTGAAAAAGGAAGATACATGTTATATGAGAACACCATTTGCAGTGGACCGGGACCGTATTCTTCATAGCGGAGCTTATCGCCGCTACCAGGGCAAAACACAGGTCTTTTCATTCACCAATATGTTCGACGAAGAGACTTCCAATCGCAGCCTGCACACAACCTATGTTTCCCAGATCTCCCGCACGATCGGGAAAATGTTGATGATGAACTTGGAACTGGTGGAAGCGATAGCGCTGGGTCATGATCTGGGGCATTCTCCCTTTGGGCACGATGGAGAAATAGCACTTAGTAATAGCTGTGTGAAACACGGAATAGGAGAATTCCATCATAATATCCAGAGCCTTCTTATTGTAGATTACATCTCACATGAGGGTAATGGATTAAATCTGACCTTTCAGGTGCGTGATGGTATAATTTCACACGATGGAGAAGTACATCATACTGTATTAAAACCTGATCTTAAAAAAACAGAAGAAGATATCAAAATTTACATAGAAATGAAAAAGAGTGGTAAAAAAGCTGACTGGATGCCGGTTACTTTGGAAGGTTGCATTGTTCGCATCTCAGATACGATCGCTTATATTGGACAGGATATTGAAGATGCCATTCGCCTGAACATCCTGGAACGTGAAGAAATACCTAAAGATTGTGCCGAATATCTGGGAAATACGAACAGTCAAATTATTGATACTCTGGTGAAAAGTGTGATATTAAATAGTTTTGAAAAAGATTTTGTGGCGTTCGATGATGAAACTTCCCACTACCTTCTTAAACTGAAGAAATTCAATTATTCACGCATTTATACAGATGGTAATGTAAAAAAAGCCCGTACTATCATTGATAAAAGCATGGAAATTCTTTTTGAACAATACATGCAGGATATCGAAAAGAAAAACGACAACTCAAAGATCTTTACACAATTTCTAAATAGGAAAAGCGAAAAATATATGAATACTTTTTCCATTGCAGAAAAGGCACGGGATTTTATAGCCACTATGACCGACAGGTATTACAATGAAGAAATAAAAACCTATCTTCTACCGGGAAGTTTTTATTAATAAATTATTAGACAAAATATATGGTTCACAAATATTTTAAATAATAAGTGCGGGAGAAATTAATGGAATATATAGATTTTCAAAAAGAAGTACAGAAAATTACAGATCGAATCTCTTATATCAGGAGGTTACTTTGACACTGCCCAGATCGAGCAGCAGATCGAACTTTACGAAAAGGAGATGAACAAACCCGCTTTCTGGAACGATCAGAAAAGAGCACAAAAAGTAACCAGAGAAATTAGTAAGCTGCGTTTACAGCTTGAAAAAGAAAATAAATTACAACAGATAAGTGAAGACCTGCATACATATATCGTGTTGCTGGAAGAAGATTTCAACGATTCATTATTGAAAGAGGCTATTAATGAACTGTTAGAAATAATACCTTTTATAGATGATGTAGAAACTCAGTTTTTATTAAATGGTAAAACAGATTTTAACGGAGCGATCTTAACTATTCATCCCGGAGCCGGTGGAACCGAATCGCAGGATTGGGCAGAAATGCTGCTTCGCATGTATAATCGCTGGGTTGAAAAATCAGGTTTCAAAGCAGAAATCGTAGATTATCTGCCGGGTGACGAGGCAGGATTAAAAAGCGTTACAGTAGAAATTTTTGGTGATTTTGTTTACGGTAATTTAAAGGCGGAATCAGGCATTCACCGACTGGTTAGGATATCACCATTTAATGCTCAGGGCAAAAGGCAGACTTCCTTTGCATCTGTTTTCGTATGCCCCATTATTGAAGATGATGCAGATATCGAGATCGATCCGAAGGAATTGAGGATAGACACTTACCGAGCCAGCGGTAAGGGTGGACAGGGCGTAAACACAACCGATTCTGCCGTGCGGATAACTCACCTTCCTACCAATATTGTAGTTCAATGCCAGAATGAGCGTTCGCAAATTATTAATCGTGATGTTGCAATGAAAATTTTAAAGTCGCGTTTGTATCAACAGCGGGAAGAAGAACATGAAAAAGAACGAAAGCAACTTGAAAATGCTAAAACTGATATTGGCTGGGGTAATCAGATACGATCTTATGTTTTCCATCCCTATCAAATGGTGAAAGATCATCGCACAAATTATGAAACCGGAAATATTTCCAGTGTTATGGATGGGAATATCAGTGCTTTTATGAGCGCCTATCTCAAATTCATGGCTGAGAAGAAAAAATAAATGGTTGAATTAGTTAAATTCGTTAAATTGGTAATAGGTTTGTTGGAGAAGCAAGATGAACTATAAGAAATTAATTAATGAACTAGATAAATCAAAAATGCCACGTCATATTGCTATTATCATGGATGGGAACGGACGATGGGCAAAAAAACATAAAACAAAACGCATTAACGGGCATAAAGAAGGCGTAAAAGCTGTTCGCCGAATTGTAGAAACCGCTGTGGAAGCTGGTGTGGAATACCTTACTATTTATGCTTTTTCCACTGAAAACTGGGGTCGCTCCAAAACAGAAGTTTCCTATCTGCTGAAACTTATCATGGATTCTCTGGTTAAAGAAATAGATGAACTGATAAAGAATAATGTAAATATCAGGTTTATTGGCAGCAGGGAAAAACTGGATGAATCTTATAATAAACGAGTTATGGAAACATGTAAAAAAAGCTGGGAAAATACCGGTTTACATTTGAATGTGGCAATGAATTATGGTGGCAGGAAAGAGCTGCTGGATGCTTTTAATGAGATTTTGACTGATGCGCGTTCTGGTATCGTGAATGGTGAAATAACCGAAAAGATAGTAAGTGATTATCTGTATACAGCCGGTATGCCAGAAGTGGATATGGTTATTCGAACCAGCGGAGAGGAGAGACTTTCCAATTTTCTCATCTGGCAAAGTGCATACGCCGAATTCTGGTTCACGCAGACGCTCTGGCCCGATTTCAATCGGGAAGAATTCATCCGGGCTATGCTCGATTTTCAACAACGAAAAAGAAGGTTTGGTACAAGATAATGGAACTTATAAAAAGATTATTAGTAGCATTATTTTTCATACCTGCAATCCTGTTTATTTTCTATTCAGGTGGTATCGCATTGGCTGGTTTTCTTGCCCTGGTAGTATTTGTGCAGATGTATGAATTGCGTGAGATATTTCTAATAAAAGGTATTGAATTATCGCTATTGAGTATTCCTGCAAGCGTTCTTGTTTTTGTGGCTGTAATTTTTTATTCATTTCCCCAGATTCTGGCAGCACTTCTTATTGTATTTATACTGGTAATGGGAAAAGACCTTTTTCTTAGTAGATCACAAGGAATATTAAATCGAATTGCTGCGACAATATTCTCCATGATATACACGGCATTTTTTATGGCGGCTGTTTATAAAATACGTTTATTGGAAAGTGGTGCTTTCCTTATTATAAGCTTGATTTCACTTATCTGGATCACAGATTCAGCAGCTTACTTTGCCGGTAGGACTTTTGGTAAACATAGCGGAACATTCAAAGCCAGTCCCAATAAATCGCTGGAAGGCTATTTTGCAGGAATATTAGCAGCTTTAATTGGGGCATTTGCAGCAGCATGGATCTTTGATTTTACTGTAATACAAGCAATATCGCTGGCTGTATCAGTTGGAATTTTTGGTCAATTGGGAGACCTCTTTGAATCCATGTTGAAAAGGGATGCGGGAATTAAGGATAGTTCATCTATATTACCCGGTCACGGTGGAGTTCTGGACAGATTCGACAGCTTGCAGATCGCTGCCCCAATTTTATATCTACTACTCTTTTTTTTCAAATAGGGACATTAAATGAAAAAAGAAATTAAAGATAATTTCGCATTCTTCGATGCGAAGGGATTAAATAATGAAAACCTGCCCAAAATAGTTCTTGTTACCGGCGGAGCAGGCTTTATCGGCTCCAATTTTATCCGCTACCTGATTAGAAAATATCCGGATTATAAGATCATAAATTTTGATAAACTTACGTATGCAGGCAATTTATATAATCTGGAAATGATAGATGAAAATCCTAATTACGCTTTTATGAGAGGTGATGTTTCCAACCAGGCAGAGGTAAAGAATGTATTCGAGCAGTTCAATCCCGATTTCGTGGTTCATTTTGCTGCGGAATCTCATGTAGATAGAAGCATCATCAATCCCGATCTTTTTCTTCAGACCAACATCCTGGGTACGCAGATTCTACTCAATTATTCACGTGAATACAAAATGAAGAAATTTGTTCTAATTTCTACCGATGAGGTTTATGGTTCTATTCCAAGTAACAGCTCAGTTTCAGAGGATGCCAAACTTGCTCCCAACAATCCTTATGCTGCCAGCAAGGCTGCTGCTGATATGCTTATCCGTGTTGCTCATCAAACTTATGGGCAAAGGGTAAACATAATTCGCAGCTGTAATAATTATGGTTCCTACCAATTTCCGGAAAAGCTTATTCCAGTGATGATTAATAATGCGTTTCAAGGGCAAGAACTCCCAATTTATGGCAATGGAAAAAACATTCGAGATTGGATACATGTAGAGGACCACTGCAGAGCTATCGATGTTGTTCTTCATAAAGGACGGTCGGGTGAAACGTATAATGCCGGAGCAGAAAACGAATGGGAAAATCTTACTCTGGTTAAGCATATTCTCGATCTGATGAAATGTTCCCATGATCTTATCAACTTTGTTCTGGATAGACAGGGACACGATTTCCGTTATTCCATGGATTCTTCCAAGATAAAAAATGAACTGGGCTGGAAACCTGTCATAGATTTTGATGAAGGTCTGGAGCAGACAATTCTCTGGTTTAAAAATCACCAGGAATGGGTGGAGGATATTCATTCCGGTGAATATGTGAATTATTACAAAAAATACAACAATAAGGTTTAACGGAGTGTTATGAGATTATTTTTAATATTGCTGCTACTGATTTTTTTACTATTTGGATGCAGTTATCATAAAAGTATACCCCAAGAAATTATTAGTGACAATGAACGAACACTTCCTTTGAATCAGGTTCTCACTCCGGAAGATTCTTTGCGGCAAATGATTGACTTAAAAAATATTGAAATTGATTCTTTATATAATATTATGGAAGAGCTCAATTTTACAGTGGATTCATTAAACCAGGAGCTTGAGATTTCCAACAGTCGTGTAGCTGTGAACACAGATTTCCAGATTCCGGATTCCATTATATTTGCCGGACGTGTTTTTGATCTTACAAATGAAAGGATCTACAATAAATTCGAAACAATTTATAGGCAGGAATTGAAAACTGCTCATAAATTCATTCCCCGCAGTGGAAAGTACTTTGCAATTTTTGATTCTGTTTTTTCTCAATACGATGTTCCTCTGGATACAAAATACCTGGCAATTGCAGAAAGTCAGTTAAATCCCATGGCAGGTTCTCGCGTAGGTGCGGTTGGCATCTGGCAATTTATGCCCAAAACAGCTAAGGGTTACGGTATGAGGATCAATTCATTCATAGATGAAAGACGCAACGTATTTTTATCTACAGATGCGGCTGCCAAATACTTGAAAAATGCATATCATTATCTTTCCGATAGAAGTGCAAAGGACTGGCTTCTGGCGATGAGTTCGTTTAATGCCGGAGTTGGCAGCATTGCCAAAGTTGTACGGCAGCAGGAAGCGTATGATTTCTTCGATCTCCTGATGAGAGTGGATGAAACCCATCAATATGTGTGGCGTGCAGCTGCCATTAAAATGATATTTGAAAACGAAAAGGCTATTTTTGGAAGAAAATTGGAACGTCAAAAGCCACTTATGAAAAATGCTCATAGTGAGAAGATAAAACTTAAAGGACATTATAAGATCGACAACTGGGCAAAATTTCAGGGCACCTCAATTGGAAAAGTTCTGGAGTTTAATCCCTGGATAAAAATTTATAAACGAAACAGGAAGAAATATTCAGCCATCAATAATGTAGTATTTCCCCCTGGCGAATATTCGATAATTATTCCCAATGGAAACAATATCAACCATCAGGAATTGGCAAAGATCAAGAAGCAATTCCTGAAAAAGAGTGCAGGATTTTTTACGCATCATAATGTAAAAAAGGGAGATACACTCTACGATATTGCCAGGAAGTATAAAACCACAGTAGCCAGGATAAAAAGCTTAAATAATTTGAGATCGAATGTTATTTATCCCGGACAGAAATTGAAATTATACGGTTCATCATCTAACTCAGGTTTGTCTAAAAGTGATAAATATCACGTGGTTAAAAAAGGTGAAACCGTAGGTAATATAGCAGCAAAATTAGGAGTTTCCCAGAATAGAATTATCTCGATGAATAATCTAAAAAACAAAAACGGGATTGTGATCATTCATCCCGGACAGAAGCTTTATTACTGATGAAAGTGACTATACGAGAAATGAAAATTGCTGATATTCCGATAATGATGGAATTGGAAAAAGAACTCTTTTCTGTTCCCTGGTCTGAAGCGATGTTCAGCGAAGAGATCAAAGGACATTATGCGTATGTTCTGCAAAAAGACGAGAATGAGGAGATCATTGGTTATCTCAGCGGTTGGAAGCTTCTCGATGAATTCACAATAACAAATATTGGTATTACCGGTAATTTCCAGAGAATGGGTTTTTGTACAAAACTGGTAAAATTCATTATTAGTAAATTGTTGTATGAAAAGTGTTTTAAATTCACTCTGGAAGTAAGAGAATCGAACCAGAAAGCAATAGCTCTTTATGAAAAAATTGGTTTTGAACAGATCGGGTTAAGAGGTAATTATTATCGAGATCCTGTAGAAAATGCTGTAATAATGAGATTAAATATGCTGCAAAAGATAGAAGGATATGATTCATGAAAGGATTATTTATTACTTTTGAGGGAATAGAAGGATGCGGTAAATCTACTCAGGCAAAGCTTCTCAGAGAATATCTTGAAAAAAAAGGATATAATGTTTTTCTTACCAGGGAACCGGGTGGACCCAAAATCTCCGAAGCAATAAGGAGTCTTCTTTTAAGTACAAAAAACAAAGAGATGCTTCCCGAAACAGAAGTCCTGCTTTATATGGCAAGTCGCAGTCAGCATACCGGTGAATGGATAATCCCTGCTTTACAAAAAGGCAAGATGGTTATTTCCGATCGCTATTACGATTCCACGCTTGCCTATCAGGGAGCTGCCAGAAGAATTGATATAAAGCTTATTGACACAATAACAAAGTTTGCAACGTTTGGACTCAAACCGGATATTACTTTCCTGGTCGATCTTCCGGCAGAGATCGGATTATCCAGGATTTCGAAGCAAGATGCCGATAGACTGGAAATGGAATCCATCGCATTCCATAAAAGGGTACGCGTGGGTTTTATTGAAATTGCGAAAAGAGAAAAAATGCGTTATATTATTGTTGATGGTACGAAAAGTGTGGAAGAAATTCATAATGAAATAATGAAAATTATGGAAGATAAATTAAGGAAGGTTTCGATATGAAATTGGATAAAACAAGTAAATGGGTAATTTCAATTAGCTTTATTGGTTGGCTGATTGTTTTTATCCTGTTATTTAACACACAGAATGTAATAGCAAAAAATCCCAATCAAACTAACCTGTATAAAAAATTAAAACTATTCAATGAAGTATTGTTCAAATTGCGGGAAAATTATGTAGATGATCTGGATATCGATGAATTGGTGGAATCTGCCATCGATGGTATGCTTAAAGAAACCGACCCACATACTACATATTTCACACCGGATGAATTTGACCGCTTTAGTACAGATACCAAAGGGGAGTTCGGTGGATTGGGAATATCGATCGATAAAAAAGGTGATTATATCACTGTGGTTTCACCTATCGAAGGAACACCAGCCTATAGAATGGGAATTATGGCAGGTGACAAAATAAGTAAAGTAGATGGCAAAAATATTGTTGGTATGAAAACTGATGAATCTATCAAGCTGATGCGCGGTGAACCGGGAACTAAGGTTACTATCACCATTTTACGACCTGGCGTAGAAGGAGAATTGGATTTTGAGATCATACGCGACATAATCAAAGTAAAGAGTATTCCATATGCTTTCAAATTGGATAGTGGTGTGGGTTACATCAGGATCAGGCAGTTCAATGCAAACACAACAAAGGAATTAAGAGCTACGCTCGATAACCTGGAAGCCGAAGGTATTCGTGGTCTTCTCATCGATCTCAGATTTAATCCCGGAGGACTTTTAAACGAAGCAATTAATACAGTTAATGAATTTATTGGGAAAAATAAACGCGTGGTATTCACCAAAGGAAGAACTAAACAGACAAACATGGATTATTATACAAAATACAATCGTATCAGATCGGGATATCCTTTAATTGTTCTCATCAATGGCGGTTCTGCCAGTGCATCAGAAATCTTTGCCGGTTCTCTGCAGGACTGGGATAAAGGACTTGTAGTCGGTCAAACCTCATTTGGAAAGGGTTCTGTACAAAGATTATTTCCTCTTTCAGATGGTAATGGAATTAAAGTTACTACTGCCAAATATTATATAAATTCCGGCAGGTGTATTCATAAGGATCTGAATGATAAACTTTTAACAGATGAACGGGTAAAGAATGGTGATATAACCCGGGAAGAAATTGAAGAGATGAAAAAGCAAGCTGATGAAGAGAACCATAAGAATATCTATTATACTTCAAATGGTAGAAAAGTATACGGTGGCGGTGGTATTAATCCCGATATTGAGATCGAACAATCCCGTCTTACCAACCTGGGCGTGGAACTGAGAAGAAAAAATACCTTCTTCAATTTTTCTGTTAATTATATGATAGATCATGAAAACGAGATCACAAAGGATTTCAGAATAGGGGACAAGCTGTTCAAGGAATTTTTACAATTTGCCAAAAAAGCAGAAATTGAATTTGAACAATCTGAAGTAGATAGTACTTATAACTGGATTGAAAATGAACTGAACGGTAATATCATCGGGCGCAAGTTTGGAGATGTTGAGCAATACAAGATAGCGATCCATGAAGATACACAGCTACAGGAGACCCTTGAGATATTCGATAAATATAAAACACTGGAAGAGATGTTCTTTTATGCTGAGGAACAGAATGCTTTGAAAGAAAAAGAAGAAAAATAAATAAAATAGTTATAACTGAGATAATTCGAAAGCCGCATTATTGCGGCTTTTTTTATTTTATATATTTGCCCTGATATCATCCAGAACTTTCTTTGCTTCGGGAACATAATTTAAAAACTCGGTGATCTTCTCGCAACCATAATCAT